>JBAYRG010000204.1:0-5781 GCA_041676805.1 Proteiniphilum sp. | reverse complement strand
GGTACTGGTCTCTTTTCCCTGCTGATGCTGGCGATAGTGGCGAGTCACCGTGCCGTGTGCCGCTTCGGCTTCCACCGTCTTACCGTCGGGAGTGACCAATACCGAGGACATCATTCCCAGCGATCCGAAACCTTGTGCCACCGTATCCGACTGCACGTCGCCGTCGTAGTTCTTACAAGCCCACACAAATCCGCCACTCCACTTCATCGCCGAAGCAACCATATCATCAATCAGCCGGTGCTCGTAAGTAATCCCGGCCTTCTCGAATCCGGCCTTGAACTCACTCTCATACACCTCCTGGAAGATATCCTTGAAACGCCCGTCATAAGCCTTCAGGATAGTATTCTTGGTAGACATATAGAGCGGATACCTTTTCGTCAGTGCCATCTGGAAGGAGGAGCGGGCAAATCCGTAGATCGACTCGTCGGTATTGTACATCGCCATTGCCACACCATCACCTTTAAAATCATACACTTCCCAACTCTGGGTTTCACCCTCTTCATTGGTAAACGTAAGACGAAGGGTTCCTTTTCCCCTGATCACCTTGTCGGTAGCACGGTACTGGTCGCCAAAGGCGTGACGGCCGATGATGATAGGCTCTGTCCATCCCTGTACGTAGCGGGGGATATTGCTACAGATGATCGGCTCCCGGAAAACGGTGCCACCTACAATATTACGGATGGTGCCGTTGGGAGATTTCCACATCTGTTTCAGTCCGAATTCCGCCACACGCGCCTCATCGGGCGTGATGGTAGCGCACTTGATACCTACATTGTATTTCTTAATGGCTTCCGCCGCATCAATTGTCACCTGGTCACCGGTCGCGTCACGATGCTCAATACCGAGATCGTAATACTTGATATCCAGGTCGAGATAAGGCAGGATCAGCTGTTCCTTGATAAATGACCAGATGATACGGGTCATCTCATCGCCATCCAGTTCAACAACCGGATTATCTACTTTTATCTTTTGCATGGATTTATCGATTATTCAAGGGGGTAAAAGATTGCCTTTCACGTACGTTTTTGTATGCCGGACGAATGATCCGTTTGCTGGCGAAGTTCATCTCCTCGATACGGTGAGCCGACCAGCCTACGATACGCGCCATGGCAAAGAGCGGAGTGAATACTTCCGGCGGCAATCCGATAGCGTCATAGACAAATCCCGAATAAAAATCGACATTGATACAGGTCCTGGCTTTGGCAGTACTCTTCTTGAAACCGAGAAATACTTCCACAGCACGCTCTTCTATCAACTCCATAAAGGCGAATTCCTCTTCACGCCCTTTTTCTCTGGCCAGGTCACGCGCCATCTCCTTCAGCAATATGGCACGTGGATCACTGACTGTGTAAACGGCATGGCCAATTCCATAAATAAGACCTGTACGGTCGTATGCCTCTCTCTTCAGAATCTTCGTCAGATAGTCATCCACCTGCTGCCGGTTCGTCCAATCTTTCACGTTTCGCTTCATATCTGCCAGCATGCCCTGCACCTTGATATTGGCACCCCCATGGAGAGGCCCTTTCAGTGAACCGATACCGGCCGCAATAGCGGAATAGGTATCTGTTTCTGTCGAACTGGTGACACGCACCGAGAAAGTGGAGTTATTACCCCCACCATGCTCGGCATGAAGGATCAACGCCAGGTCGAGGATTTTCACATCAAGCGCGGTATAATTATCACGTCCTTTCATCATAAACAGAAAGTTCTCTGCCACGGAACGATCCTCGTATGGGTGACGGATATGCAGTGAACGTCCCATCTGATCATGCCGTAATACCTGATAGGCATAAGCAATAACAGTTGGGAATTTGGCAATCAGGTTCAAGGATTGACTCATAAGGTTCTCAGGCGAGATATCATCCGGATTTTCATCATAATTGTAAAGCTCCAGCACACTTCTTGCCAGGATATTCATTATATTTCCACCCTTGAGCGACATGATATTCATTGTTGCCCGATGGTTCAATGGCATTGTGTGGGCAATCAACTCCTCCACAGCCTTTAGTTCCTCACTATTGGGAAGGCGTCCCGATAACAACAGGAAAGTGGTTTCTTCAAATCCGAGACGATTTTCCTGCTGTATCCCTTTGACCAGTTCCTCCACATCCAATCCGCGATAGAACAACTTACCGGGTACGGGGCTCAATGTGCCGTCAGACTGGCGTTCATAGCCCACCACATCTCCCACACGGGTAAGTCCGGCGAGCACACCCGAATGATCTTCATTGCGAAGACCACGTTTCACACCCATCTTGGTAAAAAGATCCTTGTCGATATTACTTGTAAAATCCACAGAATCCGATAATATTTTCCTCAAATGTTCATTATCCATATTGATATATTTTGTTTATCTGTCCGCTTGTATAAATAGTTTCTTTTTAACACTCTTTTAAGCTGTTTTGTTTACAGAAGTAAATAGTTTTATAGTTTTTCAATCACTTTGCAGGAAAACTCGGAAGTAGACAACGGTTTTCCATTCCCCATGAACCGTGCCAGATCCGGTGTACCGTAACCATTCTCGAAGAGTGTTTCCAATGCGGAGGTGATCAGATCACCCGCCTCCTGCCATCCCATATATTCCAACATCATTACCGCTGAAAGTAGCATTGAACAAGGATTTGCCCTGTTTTTCCCGACAATATCGGGGGCGGTGCCATGTGTCGCCTCAAAAATAGCATGCCCGGTATGATAGTTGATATTGGCACCCGGTGCGATGCCGATGCCGCCCACCATGGCCGCTAACTGGTCGGAGATATAATCGCCGTTCAGGTTGAGCGTCGCAATCACCGAATATTCCTCAGGTTTAAGGAGAGTGTTTTGCAGGAATGCATCGGCAATCACATCCTTGATAAACACTTTTCCCGATTCAATGGCTTCGTGATATGCTTCTACCGCCTTTTCCAGTCCTCGTTCATCCTTTATCTTATTGAAGATATGCTCCGTAAATGTCTGATCGGGAAACTCACGCTCGGCCAAGGCATACCCCCATTTCTTGAAACCACCTTCGGTAAATTTCATGATGTTGCCTTTGTGTACCAAGGTCACCGAAGGTAAGCGGTGTTTCAGGGCATACTCGATGGCTGCCCTCACCAACCTCTCGGTTCCCTCCACGGAGACGGGCTTAACGCCCAGCGACGTGGTTTCGGGGAAACGGATCTTACCGACCCCCATCTCTTCCTGAAGGAATTTCAATACTTTTCTCAACTCCGGAGTTCCCGCTGCCCATTCGATCCCGGCATAGATATCTTCCGTGTTCTCCCGGAAAATGGTGACATGCACTTTTTCGGGATGCAGTAGCGGTGTGGCTACCCCTTTAAACCACCTTACGGGGCGGAGGCATACATAAAGGTCTAACTCCTGGCGCAGCGCCACATTCAGAGAACGTATCCCCTCTCCCACCGGAGTGGTGAGCGGCCCTTTTATCCCTACCAGACAGCTGCGGAAAGCCTCCATGGTTTCGCGAGGCAACCAGCTGCCCACTTTGTTAAAAGCTTTCTCTCCGGCCAATACCTCTTTCCATTCAATCTTCCGGTTTCCTTTGTATGCCTTGTCCACGGCACTGTCGACAATCGACTGCACATGAAGTGATATCTCTTTTCCTATCCCGTCACCCTCGATAAAAGGGATGACCGGATGATTCGGCACCACAAGCCGTCCGTTTTCGCGGGTTATATATTGCATAAATATTTTATTCAGTTATTTGCAGTTATTTATGATTGTTACATTGGTCGTATGATTGCAACTAAATCATCAAATCATCAAATCAGTAAATCATCAAATCAGTAAATCAGTAAATCAGTAAATCAATTATTCATCGCGTTGAGTGCGCTTCCTGCCTTGAACCACTCAATTTGCTGTTCGTTATAGGTGTGAGCCACTTCAAAGCTATCTTTTGTACCATCGGCATGGAGCAACTCCACCGTCAGGTTTCTACCCGGGGCAAACTCTTTCAACCCCTTCACACTGATCTTATCCCTCTCCTGCACTTTATCATAATCATCCTTATTGACAAAGGTTAGTGCCAGCATTCCCTGCTTCTTCAGGTTGGTCTCATGGATGCGGGCAAACGACTTCACCAATATCACTTTCACGTTAAGGTGACGAGGCTCCATCGCGGCATGCTCACGACTCGATCCCTCTCCATAATTCTCTTCGGCCACAACGACAGACCCTACTCCTTCTGCTTTAAACTTACGGGCTAAGGCCGGTACGGGAGAATAACCCATAGTAGCAGGATCGAGCACCGAATTGGTCGCCTCATTAAAAGCGTTCACCGCTCCAATCAGCATGTTATCAGAAATATTGTCGAGATGCCCTCGGAAACGGAGCCAGGGACCCGCCATAGAGATATGGTCGGTAGTACATTTTCCTTTCACTTTGATCAACAGGGGCAATCCTATATAATCCTCACCATCCCAGGGACGGAAAGGTGCCAGCTTCTGCAACCGGTTTGAATGGGGATCAATGAAGACCTGCGTATTATTTCCATCTTCCGACGGTGCCAGGTATCCCGCATCTTCCACATCATAACCTTTGGGAGGCATCTCATAACCGACCGGTTCTATCAACTTCACCCACTCTCCTTTTTCATTCTGAAGCGTATCGGTCAGCGGATTAAAGCAAAGATCACCGGCGATAGTCAGTGCGGCCACTAACTCGGGAGAAGTGACAAACGCATGGGTATTGGGATTACCATCATTCCGCTTCGCGAAGTTGCGGTTAAACGAAGTGACGATGGAATTAGGACGGTCTTTTACTTCATCATCCCGTTTCCACTGACCGATACAGGGACCGCAAGCATTGGCGATAATGGTGGCACCGGCTTCTTCAAACACCTCCAGGAGACCATCGCGTTCAGCAGTGTAACGAACCAGTTCCGAACCGGGATTGATCAGGAACTGCGCTTTCACGGGCACACTCTCTTCACGCGCCTGTCTCACGATAGAAACCGCGCGGGTAAGATCCTCATACGATGAATTGGTACATGAACCGATCAATCCTACCTCCATTTTTTGGGGATAGTTATTCTCTTTTACTGCCTTGGCGAACTCCGAAATGGTATAAGCCGCATCAGGCGTAAATGGACCGTTGATATGGGGTTCGAGCGTTGAAAGATCTATCTCGATCAGCTGATCATAATATTTTTCGGGATCGCCAACCACTTCGGGATCGGGCTGGAGATATTCCATAATTTTACGGGCTTCGTCGGCTACCTCTTTCCTACCCGTACCTTCCAGGTAAGCGGCCGATTTTTCATCGAACGGGAAAATGGAGGTGGTGGCTCCTACCTCGGCGCCCATATTACAGATTGTGCCTTTTCCCGTGGCAGAGAGCGATTCCGTTCCTTCTCCGAAATATTCGATGATGGCATTGGTTCCCCCCTTTACGGTAAGGATACCCGCCACCTTCAATATCACATCTTTGGGAGCGCTCCATCCCGACAGTTTACCGGTCAGCTTCACACCAATCAGTTTCGGCATCTTCAGTTCCCACGGCAAGCCGGCCATCACATCCACAGCGTCGGCACCACCCACACCAATAGCGATCATACCCAGCCCGCCCGCATTGGGTGTATGTGAGTCGGTGCCCACCATCATACCTCCGGGAAAAGCATAATTCTCAAGCACCACCTGGTGGATAATCCCCGCACCCGGCTTCCAGAAGCCAATTCCATATTTATTGGACACATCCCGAAGAAACTCATATACCTCCCTATTGGTTATATTGGCAGTCTCAAGATCACTCTCCGCATTTTTGTATGCCTGTATCAAATGATCG
>JBAYRG010000203.1:0-5852 GCA_041676805.1 Proteiniphilum sp. | reverse complement strand
CTGGAACTTCTTTTAATCCTTGCTTCAGTCTTTCAATAACAATATTCAAAGGAATAGTTTCATAACTCCGTCCACCTTCTTTATCTGCATAAATGGCAAAAAACAAATTTGTTCCTTTTGCGGCTTCTACATACTTGCTCTTCTTATTTCCCGTTTCTCCCAGAGAAAATTTCGAGCCCGGTTCAAAAATCCGCACTTTATAAATAGGTTGATGGGACTTCCCGTCATTATATTGGGTTATATTTTTATTCAAATTTTCTAATCCTTCGGGAGAAAATGCCAATTCGGAATTACCATTTTTGCTCGCCAGATAATTATTGAGTATTTTCTGAATACCAGTATCTGTAATATATGAAATGGTTTTCGTATTAAATGAAGTATCTATGCTCTTTCTTGTAGCCGTTAGAATTTTTCCTTTGGAAACTTTAAACCAGGGTAAATCTACTTTTCCGGATACGGTTTCTTTATGCATTGATTTTCGAATTGTCCAATTATCTCCTTTGGTTTGTCTATCAACTACTTTTTCTCCATCTATATAGCGCTGGTAATAATTGACACTTTTATTTATTACACGAAGATTCTGTTTGAAGCTGACAATAATCTTCTCCAGCCCATTGCGTGCGTCGACAGTGAAATTATCCCAAGGTTTATAAAACTGCCAAGAATAACTCCCTTTATCACCCTCTTTATTTTTGAAGCACAGTTTACTCCTTAAATCAAAACGGGATCTATCTTTTTCTTCTTTTTTCTTATTCCTATCCAACGCATGCTGATTATTGAGGTAATTCACATGATCACGTGTGGTACAAGCAATAACCAATGCATCCATAGCGTGATGACGATGGTCGATACGTTTCTTCTGAAAGTTCTTTGAATATTCGAGAGGGACTGTGGGTAAATATTTTTGATATCGTTCGTTATATGTGGTAAAATCTTTTGAGCCTGTTAACTCGTTCATTCTTTCAAAACGAGGTAATATAAGGTCATTCCAAACGTCATTTAATCCCCAATCCTGTTTCAACCGAGTAGTTATCTTACCGTTCAACGGAACAATATTTTTTGAATTTATCCCATCATCATTCGATTCTGATCGAACAATTTTTGATAACACAGATATGATCTCCTTGTTAATATAACGTGTGTCATTCATCTGTCGTTCAATCATTTTCTCCGGAATATCATCCATCAAGAGTTTATCCCTCTTGGACCGACTTTTCGTATAGTTCTCTTTAACAAACTTTTGATACTCATCCTCTTCAAAAATTTTAACTGTTTTTCCAAAGCTTAATTGGACTATTTCGCTATGGTGATTTTTTATAAATTCCAAGCCGGTCTGATTATCTTTTAATTTATTGACTGCAGATTCACAAATAACCTTGTTATTGAAACTATCATCAAAATAGCGACTTTGAGGAATGATATGTTCAATTTCATATTCGGCAGTAAATAACTTGTTTAAAGGTATTACGGCTCCTGTATAGGGTGAACGATAACGTTGTTCCAGCCACAACTTATAGCGTCTCAATTCCGTAGAACTGGGCTGAGCAGTTTTACTTATTTTGAGTATGTCGTCACTAATTGGGTCATATTCAAAATTGTTTGTATTTGAATTATATTTTTCATCACAGTTTATAGCATATTCTTCAAATATTTTCAATACTTCTTGTTGCATTGGTGAATAGGGACGCACATTTTCGACTTCAGGATAATGCAACATCTCTGAAAGTAAAGCCTTGATCCGAAGGTTGGTATTCTCATTTTCTAGAACTCGATTAGTCAATTTTTTTCGTTCTTCGGCCGGCAATTTCATCTCTCTTCCCAACTCAATATGGATTTCTGAGAAGAAATCTTTCGCACACTCACCATATTTTTTCCAAATATCCTTTACCACTCTTAATGTCTCTGTTATAACCTGCTCTACAATAGGATTACGCAATGAATGTTGTTTGAATTCTTGCAAGTATTTTTCCAAATCATTGACGGAGTTCCATTTTTCGACAATGTTTGGTTCAGAATGACGATCATAAACTATATAACTTGCTAACCAAAGTGGCAATCCTTGAAAATGGGTTTCACTCCTCAGGTGAATTGCTTTTTCCCGAACTCTTTCTTTTATATTCTCGTCATATTCTCCAGTGATAATCTTTTCAATCCTACTCTTTGTATGTTCATTAATATCCTTCCACTTCCAATATTTCCCAATCCTCATCAAAGGCAATAGTTTTTTAATAGCTTTTTCTGAGAATGAACCATATTCACTTTTGAAAGGAGGAAATTTTCTAAAATTATCAACAAATGACGCAACATCTAAGCCATTCTTTTTTGCAAAAGATTTCAATGCTTTTTCATATTCAACCTTATCGATAACAGAGTAGATGATATGCCAGAGCTGCTGCTCAGTTTGTCTATCGAGAAAATTATCCGGAATATTATTAACTTTTGATAGACGAGAAGTAATCAAAGTTTTTGTTTCATTACAAGGATACGTTTTCTCCTTGTCGTCAATGAAATTCCATCGATACTTTGCTATTTCTAAATTTAATAATTTACCCTTATAACCTTTCAGCTCCAATAGATATTTTATTAATGATTTTTGCTTGATTTCCTTTCTATTATCCAGAAAGCTGAACAAGCCATCATAATCCTCATCACTATTTAAAAACTCTTTGGTTACATTCGTATCATCCTCTCTACGATAGATTGCAAGATTATAAATCCATTGCCACAAACGGAATTCCTGATAATATGGGTTTGACTTAGGGGCTACCTTTAAGTATTCAACTTGCTTTATATCATCTTTATCTTTGAATTGTCTGAATTCCAATGGACAATTGGCTATAGATGATTTTTTGCTTCGTAATGGACGTTGATAAAAAATAATATCTTCTATAAAAAGGTGTACGAAGTCTTTTTCGGCAAGAATCAGTTGATGAGATTTATTGCTACGATATAACTCTCTGATAGCTTCGTTATACAATCCTTCATCTTGCAATTCAGGATGAAACTGCTTTTGCTTTTGAAGAATTTGGCCTAATTCCTCTTTATAGAACTTCCTCTCTATAGTCCGCACTAATTTTCCCTTTATTTTCTGAGTTGGGTTTTCTAACAATGTGTCATAAATGTATGCTCCTACGGTTTTCCCAGTCTTGCTAATATCGACTTCGGTCTTTTTCTTCAATAAAGTCCAATCATCAGCCGATGGTGCACGAAATGAACGTTTTTCATTTCCCTCTTTATCGGTCTTTATGGTTCCATCTCCATTCAAATCTGTAGTAACAATAAATTCTTTTATTTTGTCTTTCCAGTCTGCCAAAGACGTTTTACTGGACCGACGGTATACCCATCCATTTTCCAGATGAAGTGAATACCATATATCTCCTTTACTATTAGGCTTTTCATCAGGTATTACATCAATCACTTTCAAGACATGAAATTCGACTAATTTATTAGGGTTTTCTTCTTCTTCCTCACCTCTCAACTGATAATAACCACGTTTCTGATTAAAGTTCAGAATAATCCATGCCAATTCTTCCTTTTCAATTTTTTGAGATAAAGCTTTCTTGCGTAAATAATATATAGTCCAATCATAAGGAATAAGTTTTCCATTCTCAAATAAATCAAATTGCTTTTCTTTAAAATCGACAATCATTTCATCAAAAGATGACTGAAAAATGAACTTGTATTTTCCATCCTCTTTTTCTTCCCAAACTAATTTTGGTTCCATATCTGTATAGAATTTTCCTAAACGCTTTTCAAAGTCAATCTGACTTAAATAATGATACGGCAAAAAGCCCAGAACATTGAGTACCCTATGTAGACGTTCTCGTCGCAATAGATGGCGCTCCCGCAAACGTCGAGTGCTTCTATAACCAGTACGTTCAGCAGTTTGAGAAATGGAATTTCCACTATCGAAATTATTCAGCTGATCTTGGCTCATCGGAATTATCCGACTACCCATGCCTGCAATGTTGTAAGGTTTACCATCTTCATCTACCGATACCAATGCCCAACCAACACTGTTAGTTCCTAAATCTAATCCAAGAATATGTTTTTTCATGTCTTTTACAATTGACTATATTTTTCTTGCTTGTAAAGTTAAAGTGAATAATTTGGTAAACAAAATATTTTACAAATTAAATTTAATTGCTATCTTTGGGGCACAAACTTATGAAAGCAATTCACAATAAGGATTATTCCGTTGTGAAAACATTTAAGGCGGGGAAACTCGCCTTTTTCACATCATTAGTCGACGTGATTTTTCAATTGTAACCATTTGCAAAAATATGCAACTATCCAAACAAAAATATCAGATTGAAATGATAAACATTCTATCGGTGATTGTTCAATAATACTTTCTACACATTGACATAAGATTATTTTTAACTTTGGTCATAAAAAGTTACTTTTGTCCTCCAAACAACTAATCATTTCATAATGAAGAAAATTTTTATACCCATGTGTATTGCAGCGACTTTGGCTTCATGCAATCAAGAGAACAGACAGGGATCAATTGCTTATCCCGAGACCAGGAAAACGGATGTGGTGGACAGTTATTTCGGCACTGAGGTGAAGGATCCATATCGCTGGCTGGAAGATGACCGGTCGGATGAGACGGCGGCCTGGGTAAAAGCACAAAACGAAGTGACTTTCGGCTATCTGGAGAAAATCCCTTTCCGGGAGCAGATCAAAAACAGACTGGAAGAGTTGTGGAACTACGAAAAGATCGGCGCTCCATTCACCGAAGGGGATTACACTTTTTATATGAAGAACGACGGACTACAAAACCAGTATGTGGTTTATAGAAAAGGGAAGGATGGAAACGAAGAACTCTTTCTCGATCCCAACAAATTTTCGGAAGATGGCACCACCTCATTGGCCGACTTAAGTTTTTCCAGAGATGGTAAGACGGTGACCTATGCCATTTCCGAAGGGGGAAGCGACTGGAGAAAGTTTATCGTCATGGATGTGGCCTCCAAATCAATTATAGGAGATACGCTGATTGACATCAAGTTCAGCGGTATTTCGTGGAAAGGAAACGAAGGGTTTTTCTATTCGAGTTACGACAAGCCGGCCGGCAGCGAGCTCTCTGCCATGACCGACCAGCACAAGTTGTATTGGCATAAGCTGGGGACTCCCCAATCGGAAGACAAGGTGGTTTTCGGACTCGACAAGAAAAGGCGCTATATCAGTGGTTCGGTAACGGAGGATGATAACTATCTCATTATTACTGCTGCCAATTCCACCTATGGGAATGAATTGTATATCAAAGACCTCACCAATCCCAACAGTCGAATTATCACTCTTGTGGATAATTTCGACAATAATTATTATGTGATTGATAATGAGGGAGACAAGCTGTTTATCGTGACCGATAAGGATGCTCCCAACAGCAAGATCGTAACGGCGGATGCCAAGGATCCTTCCGCCCCATGGATCGATTTCATCCCTGAAACAGAAAACGTACTCTCTCCCACTACCGGTTCGGGATATTTCTTCGCCCACTATATGAAGGATGCCATCTCGCAGGTGAAACAATATGATTACCAGGGGAATTTAGTGCGTGAAGTGGAACTTCCGGGTATCGGCACTGCCGGCGGATTTGGAGGGAAGCGAAAAGATACGACGCTCTATTATAGTTTTACCAATTATATCACACCGGGAACGATCTATGCCTACGAACCGAAAGAGGGAAAAACAGAGGTATATGAAAAGTCGAAAGCAAAATTCAATTCAGATGATTTTGAATCGGAGCAGCTATTCTACAGATCCAAAGATGGCACAAAAGTACCGATGATTATCTCCTATAAAAAAGGAACCAAACGCGACGGAAAGAATCCGACCATTCTGTATGG
>JBAYRG010000202.1:0-5858 GCA_041676805.1 Proteiniphilum sp. | reverse complement strand
TTGGGGAGCCAAATCAGCATATTCATCATCGCTTGAGCAGAGCACCACCACATCGGCGTCTTTGGCGCGGGCTGCATCAACTCCCTCTTCCACAGTCTTGAATCCGAGGTTGTCGATCAACTCATAACCGGCACAGGCGAAGAAGTTGCTTGAGAATTGCGAACGAGCCAGGCGCATAGCCAGATTACCGATGGTAAGCATAAAGACTTTGGGACGCTTTCCACTCTGCTCGGTAGCCAGTCGCAATCCGTCGAATGCATTGGAAAGGCGGCGTGTATTGAGCCGTTTGAGCGGCCTGTCGTGCGCATCATCACTTCCGCAACCGCAGTGGCACGACTTATCTTCGATCTTGGCATCCATGGCCTCATTGAAGTTGGGATACTGGTTGGTTCCCAGCAGGATTTCACGACGATTGGCCATCGCATTGAAGCGGGCATTGGCCGAAGCATTGATAGCATCCTGCACCCTGCCGGCTTTGAGCGCTTCGTAGAAACCGGTCTCTTCGGTTTCGAGGAACAGTTTCCAGGCTTGTTCTGCCAAGGCAGAGGTGAGTGTTTCAATATAGTATGATCCTGAAGAAGGATCGGTGATCTTATCAAAGTGGGATTCCTCTTTCAACAGCAGTTGCTGGTTGACAGCAATACGTTCCGCGAAAGCGGTAGGTGTCTCGAATGCCTCGTCGAAAGGACGTACCGTGAGGGAATCAACAGCACCGATAGTGGCAGACATCGCCTCTGTCTGGGTACGCAACATATTCACATAAGGGTCGTATAACGACTGGTTGAATCGTGAAGTGGAGGCGTGGATATTCATTTTGGCGGCACAGCGGCAAGTACCGTCAGGTGCTTTGTTATCACAATCGTGAGGACAGGGAGGTTTGTAAGCGTCCACTATCTGCGCCCATAGCCAACGGGCGGCACGGAACTTCGCGATCTCCATAAAGTAGTTGGCACCAACCCCCAGTTCGAATTTTATCTTTTTCGCAGCCGTAGAGGGGGCAATACCGTTTTCGATCAGTGCCGACAACACCTGGTTTCCGTAAGAGAGGCTGTATCCGAGTTCCTGATAACTATAAGCCCCGGCATCATTCATCCTGTCCCCCGACACGGTAATAGCACGATAGCGGGGAAGGGACGCCCCAATTTTCACTATCTCCACGGCTTTCTCTACCCAGTCAGGCTCGTCGATTCCTTTTTTCAGTATTTTCCTGAAAGGATCGAATTCAATAGCTCCAAAACATTCCATCACATTGAGATTCTGCGACTGGATATATTCCACCACCAAGCGTGCCAGTTCAATCGTACGTGAAATGCAGGTGCTGAAGTTCAGTTCCACCTTGTCGGGTGCTATCCCCTGAAGCAGGATTGCCAGGTTCTCCGCCGAAAGTTCATTCTTCGGCAGCCGAAAGCCTAATGAGGTGACACCTTTTTCGAGCAGAGTGAGCGCTTTGCTGTTGGCCTCTGCGAAATTTTTCACGTTAATTTCCTGACGTACATACCACTTATTATCCTTTCTGGTACTGCGTACATAAGGAAATTGCCCCGGCAGGTTTTCTGCCACAAGGGATCCTTCGATATCTTCCGCACGATAAAAAGGATTCACATTAAACCCTTCGTTGGTTCTCCATACCAGTCTTTTTTGGAAGTCAGCCCCTTTCAGGTCTTTCGTGATGACATCCATCCATTCTTCAGTGGAAACCGGAGGAAAACCTGTGAAAAGTTTCTCTCTCTGATTACTCATAATTCACTAATTTATTTATTATTTTGAGGTTTATTTCAGTCCCTATTCTTTGCTTTTATCGAGGATACAAAAATAGCTCTTTTTATTCTCTCTCAAAAGGATTTACCTTCTTAATTGCTGTAGTATTGAAGTGTAAACCGTTGAAGTGATTATTCCAAGCGATTGATTGAGACTAAAGTGAAAAATGAAGAAGTGGGAAATCAAAAATCTCTCAGGAAGAGCCTTTCCTCTTTCCTCTTTACTCTTTACTCTTTACTCTTTATCCCTTCCTACATCGAAATCAATCCTCTACGGATGGCATAGAAAGTGAGTCCCGAGACGGTTTTGATTCCTGTTTTTGAAATGATGTTCTTTCGGTGTGTGAGTACTGTATTATGGCTGATATGTAGTTTTTCCGCTATCTCCTTATTGAGATGACCTCTCACTATAAGTCGCAAGATTTCCTCTTCACGGTTGGTAAGCTGATGTGCGTATTGGTCTGGCTGTTGATGCGCGTGATCACCGGTAATAGCATGATGCAGTTGCCGGATGCCGGTTGAATCTAACTCGTTAAGTTTGGGACGAAGTATTTTCTCCCTTAACCGATTGTGGACAGCAAGGTCTTTTTCAAAGGAGTGGATGGAGAAGATGATTGCGTAAATAAGATTCTGATTGAACTCTTTGGAGAGATGCCTGATCATAATATTCTTCAGGTCATGTAACAATTCATAAGGGAAATCGTCATCAAATAGAGTTTGGTTTTGGAGATGCTCCGTCATTTTCTCCTTGAATTTCTGAAAGAGGTTATTCAGGATTCCCATTTCTTCGTTTTCCGGACCGCTAATGGCAATAAAAGCATTCAGGTGCTTCCCGATGTTGGGTATCAATTCCCTGATATAGCTTTCCACCGTGGACTGAAAATAGTCGGCAATCGATTCGACATCGAACAGGGAGAGTGACGTATCAGGGGGATAATCTTCATCGAGATAGACATTCAGGATAGCAAGAATGAAATCGGGGTTGAGGCTATGTTCATCACACAGTTCCAAGATAGTTTTATCTCCCACACCGAGCCGTATTCCAAAACGGTTCAGTACGGGAATAAGCTCATTGTGCTCCATCAGCACACCGGCCATCACACTATCCTGGTTTAATAACGTCACGATCTGTTTCGATTTGTTTTGACCTTTGCTAAATAATTGCGATTGATCCTGAGTTCCTGATAATAATGACGAATGGTGTCGACAGGATGCAGAAACAACATACGTGGCGCAGAAAAGCGCATCACCTGTTTGATTTTCATCCGCATGCTCTTTTTATAACAATGTACGGGACAACTGCCACAAGTGGGCTTCTCTTCCCCAAAACGGCAACTCTCCAATCGCTGTAAGGCATACTCTTCCAGCGCTCTACATTCCGGACACAACTCTTTCCCAAAATTGTGTTTAGAACGGCAATAGAGCGCAATCATCCTACTCACAACTTTTTTCTGCCTTTCGTTCATCCATACTCCTTTTCAATGAAATGAGACGTAAAAGTAGCCATATTATTTTTTGTAGCCAAATGGATGATCTAATAAAAGAATTCATCCATATCCGACAGCGGTTTTGTAGTTGTCTTTTTTGAGATTTGATAATCACCTTGAGAATTTTTACTTATTTCATATCCTTCCTCAAGTTCAATCACCCACCCTTCCCCGGTAATGTTACGACCATTTATTTCCACGGGTTCCGAAACAACCACCCAGCGCCAATCGTTCCTAAGCAACGCACCTCCTTGTTTCACGCTGAGGATACCCCAGTTATCGCTAAGTGTGATGGTAGGATATATTGTTCCTTCATCCTCATCAAGAGGAATGAGGTTTCGCGGATCGAATGCCATACTCATCTCTTCCAACCGTATCTCAAGCCGCGGTTGCCCGAAGAATTTCTCCCGGTACATATCGAGTAACAGATTATAGGAGACTTCCCGCTTGCTCTCTTCATCGGCAATCGTCCGTCCCCTATACTCTTCGGCAACCTGTTTCACATACGACTGCAATAGGATACGCCGATCCACACCAAATGCTTCCGAAAAAAATTCCGTGAACTGTGTATCTTCATCCACTTTCTGATTCCATTGATTATCTTTCTGATAAAGGAAAAAACCATACACCGGCACTGTTTCATAGGCAAATGAGCGTACAAATGAGGGTGCTTTTTCAAACTGTTCGACCCGTTGAATCAAATACTCCCTCCACTGCCATTTATTACGCCCGCTCATTATTTGTCCCGTATATGTGGCCAATCCTTCCAGTAATTCGAGGCTATTTTCCGTTGTTTCGGAGCCCCGGAATAGCATTTGCCGGTACTTCCTGAAGATCAAGGCATTTCTCAGATGTTCTTCCGCGCGGTTCAATCTACCGGCCTTCAATGCAGCTTCCAGTGCAGCCATTTCCAGGCGGAGATATATCCTCCCTTCCCTGAGATCCAAATGGTGATTCTCTTCCCGCCTGAGATGAAAGCCAAGTGAAGACTGGGCCACATGAAACAATTCATGGGTGATAAGATCAATGCGATTCTGTTCATCGGTGGATAGAGGCAGTGTTATCATTGCCCAATGGGTGCCGCTCCATTGGATATCAGTATTGGAAAACATTATTTTTTTGGGTAATACTCCCTTGTAAACTCCCTTGTCGGGTTTCAGGACACCTTCGGCGTCGGGCAGGTTAGCGTAGATCTCTCTTGTGGTTGTGTCCACAAGGAGAATAGGACCGTATATATCTTTGTTCCACAATGCCTGATGCTGAAAGGTAGCTTTCTCCACCTGCCTGAAGTAGAGTAAGAGCGAATCTGCGGAGTAGCGTGATGCCTGTACGGCCATTGTAGTAGAAAGCAGACCCGTAAACCATATGGTTGTAAGCAATCTCATTACTTCACAATTTAGCCAACGGCCTATTTATTTCCCGGATATGCCGGACCTGTTTATTTCCTCATTATCTTTGCGGAAAGTATGGTGACCCATTTTCTGGGCAAAAAGCGGATACCGAAAGGGGCCAATTTGTTCATGGCACCATGGATGACCACGGGCTTACCTTTCATCATAGCCTTGAATCCAAGTTTAGCCACTTCTCCCGCATCAGCGATTTTCACATTTTTCACCAACTGGGATGCATTCATGTTCGAGACCTCCCCGAAGTGGGTGCTGGTAGGTCCCGGACAAAGCGCCGTAACGGAAATATGATCTCCTTTAAGCTCATTTCCAAGCGCTTCCGACAGATGAAGCACAAACGCCTTGGAGGCAAAGTAGACAGCCATCATAGGACCGGGCTGGAAAGCTGCCGTAGAAGAAAGATTCAATATCCTCCCTCTTTTCCGTCCCTTCCACTCCTGTACAAACAGATGGGTCAGATGTGTGAGCGAGGTTATGTTCAATATTATCATTTCTTCATACCGTTTCCAGGGAGTGTCGGAGAATGATCCATAGTCACCAAAACCGGCATTGTTGACCAGATAATCCACGTCGAGGCCTTTCTTCTTCACCTCTTGGAAAAGTTCTTCTGCGGCACCGGCACAGGAGAGATCCTTCACCAATGGATATACAGAAATACCATACCGGTTCTCCAATTGTTCTTTCAACGACTCCAATTTCTCTCCACTACGCGCTGTAAGGATCAGATTGCACCGGCTCTTTGCAAAGAGGAAAGCCAATTCCTTTCCTATTCCTTTGGAGGCTCCCGTAATCAATGCTGTTTCATTCATATTTCAATTATTTTATGACAAAAATAGACTATTTTTTGCTTGGTTGTCAATTTAAAGGTGGATAAATGGTCGCCTGAGTGGTTAGGGGCCCGCGCTCCTACATGAAGAAGTGATTATTTTCCGGAAAAGGTTCAATTCCGTTTCCTGGATTTATCAATCCGGAGGAAGATGAATAATAGGATTGTAAATCCCCATAATGAAGATCCCCCGTAACTGAAGAAAGGCAATGGAATTCCAATAACAGGCATAATCCCGATCACCATACCGATATTGACGATCATATGGAACAGAAAGATACTCGCCACGCCATAACCATAGGTGCGACCGAACAGTGTTGTCTGCCGTTCTGCCAGACGGAGAAGGCGGAGAACAAAAAACATCATCAGTAACAGTACAGCC
>JBAYRG010000201.1:0-5862 GCA_041676805.1 Proteiniphilum sp. | reverse complement strand
CTACTTCCCTGCGGATCTATTGTTCTTTGAAGAAGCGAAGAAAGGGGAACGGTATATATTGGAGAAGGTGTGTGGGTTGATAGACTAATGTGCCAATGAGACTAATGTGCCAATGTGCCAATGTGCCAATGTGACTAATGTGCCAATGTGACTAATGTGATTTTGGCATATTGAAAAATTAGCACATTGTTTTAGTCTTGGTTCTTGTATCTTGGTTCTTGTATCTTGGTTGACTTCGTCCATTTTCTGTCGTCACTCGGCATAGAATAAGTAAACTTGACTTTGCACTCGTTCCTAAGAAAATTCTTGTATCTTGATTTCTAAAATTTAATTGAAATGAAAAAAATAATTTTATTCGCAGTATTATTTGGAATGGTATTGAGTAGTTGTGGGGAGATCACAAACAGTGGCAACCGGAAAAAAGAGCCGGTCGATTATGTAAACAATCGTATCGGCAATATCAGTATCCTTTTGGTGCCTACATTCCCGGTAACCCACTTGCCCAATAGTATGTTGCGTATGATTCCTGCCCATCGGGAGTTTGTCACCGACAGGATGCAGGGATTACCGTTGAATGTGCCTTCTCACCGTCAGGGAGATCTATTATACCTGATGCCCTACTGTGGTGAACCGGAAGGCTTGAAGCCTTCACTGAATTATCGTTACGATCATGAAGTGTCTACCCCTTACCACTATTCGGTGTATCTGGACGACCATGGTATCACGGCCCGTTTTGCTCCGGCTGCCCGTGGAGCGGTATTCGTCCTCACTTTTGAGAAAGAGGATCCCCGGTATGTGATGTTACGCACAGTAGGAAACGGAGAGTTGCGTGCTGACGGCAACACAATGCAGGGATATGAAATATATCACGGTACGAAGCACTATTTCTATCTTGAATTTGACCAGCAGCCAGTTGAGACAGGCAATAAGGATACACAACGCCACAAAGTCTGCTATGCGGGATTCGACAAGAGTGTAAAAGAGGTACGCGTACGGTATGGTATTTCCTATATCAGCGAGGAGCAGGCTCGTAAGAATCTGGAAAAAGAAGTCCCCGGTTATGATATCGATGCATTGGCGAAGGTTGCCCGTGAAGAATGGAACAAGACGCTGGGGAAAATAGAGGTGGAAGGCGCTACCGAAGATCAGAAAACGGTTTTTTATACTTCCCTGTACCGTGCACATGAGCGTATGATCAATATCTCTGAAGATGGAAAATATTACAACGGTTTCGATGGTAAAGTGCATGACGACGGAGGTGTTCCCTTCTGGACGGATGATTGGATTTGGGATAATTACCTGGCACTTCATCCGCTGCAAACAATACTGAATCCCGGCGCACAGGAAGAAAAACTGGCTTCTTATATCCGGATGTATGCACAATCTCCGGAGAAGTGGATGCCTACCTTTCCTTGTGTGTTCGGCGATGCGCATTGTATGAATGGTAACCATGCCGCCGTGATGTTTGCCGATGCATTGGCAAAAGGTATTCCGTTCGATGTGGAAAAGGCTTTCGAGGGAATGAAAAATACTGTGCTGACCGAAACCATGATCCCATGGGCACGTGCACCCAAAACCGAGCTGGACGATTTTTATCACGAACACGGCTGGTTCCCCGCACTCTATCCCGATGAAAAAGAGACTGTGCCGATCGTAAGCGATTTTGAGAAAAGGAATGCCGTGGCGGTAACCCAGGCGGCTTCATTGGATGATTGGAGTATCGCGCAGTTGGCAAAATCGTTGGGGAAAGAGGATGATTACCAGTTCTTCCTGAACCGTGCCTTCAATTACCGTCACCTGTTCAATAAGGAAACCGGTTTCTTCCATCCGAAGGATAAGGATGGCAAATTTATCCAGCCGTTCGATTATATTTTTTCCGGAGGAATTGGTGCCAGGGCTTATTACGATGAAAATAATGCCTGGACCTATATCTGGGATGTGCACCACAATATTGCCGACCTGATTGACCTGTTCGGTGGTAACCAGCCTTTTATCGATAAATTGGATCAACTTTTCGTGGAGGACTTGAAATTATCCAAATGGCAATATTATGCCATTCATCCCGACGCCACAGGAAATGTGGGTCAGTTTGTGATGGGGAACGAGCCCAGTTTTCATATTCCCTACCTCTATAATTATGCAGGCCAGCCGTGGAAAACGCAAAAACGTATTCGTATGCTGCTCGAGAGCTGGTTCCGTAACGACCTGATGGGTATTCCCGGCGATGAAGACGGTGGAGGTATGACCGCTTTCGTGGTCTTCTCACAGTTAGGCTTTTATCCGGTATCTCCCGGCATCCCGGTTTATACGATCGGTAGCCCTATCTTTACAAAATCGAGCATCCAACTGGATAATGGAAAGGTTTTCACGGTAAGTGCTGTAAATGCATCATGGAGCAATAAATATATACAGTCGGCTACCCTCAACGGACAACCGTTGAACCGCACCTGGTTCACCCATGACGACCTGATCAATGGCGGAACACTGGAACTGATCATGGGAGACCGTCCGAATAAAAACTGGGGATTGGAATCTTCTCCCCCATCAGCTGCGGATATGTAATGTTTAATTGTTGACTCTTGTGTCTTGTGTCTTGTGTCTTGTGTCTTGGTTCTTGTGTCTTGGTTCTTGGTTCTTGGTTCTTGGTTCTTGGTTCTTGACTCTTGGTTCTTGACTCTTGGTTCTTGACTCTTGGTTCTTGACTCTTGGTTCTAAATTTTAATCATATGAGAAAATTACTTATGCTGTTTATGGTAATCTCGATTACCGGGTCGTATGCACAGATTGTAGACAAGGTTACCGACCCGGTGGAGTGGGTTAATCCGCTGATGGGAACACAGTCGAAACATTCCCTCTCCAATGGCAACGTATATCCGGCGATTGCAGTACCATGGGGTATGAATTTCTGGACTCCCCAAACCGGTAAGATGGGAGATGGATGGGTATATACTTATGATGCCGACAAGATCAGAGGATTCAAGCAGATTCATCAACCCAGTCCCTGGATAGGCGATTACGGACAATTTGCCATAATGCCGGTTACCGGTAAACTTTCCTTTAGGGAAGAGGAGCGCGCGAGTTGGTTTTCGCATAAGGCCGAAACGGTCAAACCCTATTATTATAGTGTATACCTGGCTGAACATGATGTGGTAACGGAAATAACACCGACTGAACGGGCGGCGATGTTTCGCTTTACATTTCCCGAAAATGATAGCTCCTACGTGGTAGTTGATGCGCTGGATAATAACTCCTATGTGAAGATAATTCCTACGGAAAGGAAAATTGTAGGCTATTCCACAAAGAACACCGGAGGTGTACCGGATAATTTTAAAAATTATTTTGTCATCGTTTTCGATAAACCCTTCACTTATCAGGCAGTCTTTGACAGTCAAAACCTGAAAACCGGTGAATTGGAGAAGCAAAGTGGACATGCAGGTGCAGTGATCGGTTTTAAAACTCGCAGGGGTGAAAAAGTGCATGCACAGGTTGCCTCCTCTTTCATGAGCCATGAACAGGCTGAGATTAATTTGAGAGAGTTGGCAGATAACAGCTTCGATGCAGTGAAAGAGAAAGCCAAGGAAGCATGGAATGAAGTGCTGGGAACTATTATCGTAGAGGGAGGGACAGTGGATCAGACACGTACTTTCTACTCCTGCCTCTATCGTTCGTTGCTTTTCCCGCGTAAGTTGTACGAGGTTGATGCGACGGAAAATATATTGCATTATAGCCCATACAACGGAGAGGTACTTCCGGGCTATATGTTTACCGATACCGGCTTCTGGGATACTTTCCGGTGCCTGTTCCCTTTCCTGAACATGCTGTTTCCGTCGATGAACAGCAAGATGCAGGAGGGATTGGTGAACAGTTATCTCGAGAGTGGTTTCTTGCCCGAATGGGCAAGTCCCGGACATCGGGATTGTATGATAGGCAATAATTCTGCTTCGATAGTGGCGGATGCTTACCTGAAAGGAATCACCGGATATGATATTAATAAGCTGTGGGAGGCGGTTGTGCATGGTGCTCACAATGCACATCCTACAGTACGTTCCGTTGGACGTTTGGGGCATGAATATTATAACGAATTGGGTTATATCCCCTATGATGTAGGGATTAATGAAAATGCAGCCCGTACATTGGAGTACGCCTATAACGATTGGTGTATTTATCAGTTGGGAAAGAAGCTTGACCGTCCCGCTTCCGAAATAGATGTTTTTGCCAAACGGAGCCAGAATTACAGAAATCTGTTTGACCAGGAGGCGAGGTTAATGCGTGGACGTAATAAAGACGGTACTTTTCAGTCGCCATTCAACCCGTTGAAATGGGGGGATGCCTTTACGGAAGGAAACAGCTGGCATTATACCTGGTCGGTATTCCACGATGTGCAGGGATTGATCGACCTGATGGGAGGAAAGAAAGAGTTTAACAATATGCTTGACTCGGTGTTCAATGTGCCACCATTGTTCGATGAGAGTTATTACGGGTTCGTGATCCACGAGATCCGGGAGATGCAGATCATGAATATGGGGAACTATGCGCATGGCAATCAACCCATCCAGCACATGCTTTATCTCTATAACTATTCTGGTGAACCGTGGAAAGCCCAATACAGGCTCCGGGAAGTGATGAACCATTTTTATTTACCTACTCCTGATGGTTATTGCGGTGATGAAGACAATGGACAAACATCGGCCTGGTACGTGTTCAGCGCTCTCGGCTTTTATCCGGTATGCCCCGGTAGTGATGAATATGTCCTGGGCGCACCTCTGTTCAGAAAAGCAACCATCCGTCTTGAGAACGGAAATAAGATCGTGATCAATGCTCCTGAAAACAGCGATCAGAATTGCTATATCAAGGGGTTGAAGTTGAATGGTGTGCACTCTTCAAAAAATTACTTGAAACATAGTGAATTGATGGGGGGAGCAACACTCGATTTTGAAATGTCGGCTACGCCTGATAAGAGAAGGGGAACCGATAAGGCCGATTTTCCCTATTCGTTTTCCATAAAAAAGAATTAAATATTTAAGTAGGGTCACTCCCTGATATATATGATTGAAGTATGAAAAAGGCGGAATCTTTATTTTCTATCTGTCTGGGATTTATCTTAATTTTTTCGGGGATAAATCAATTAAACGCCCAAACGAAGGACGCTTCATCGTTAGACTGGCGCCTGTGGTGTTACAGACCTAATGTATGGCGTATGAATTTTAATTTCGAGCATCTCTCCGGCAATTGGGCCGAGTATGCGAATATCCCGATGAAAGTACCCGGTTCGGTTCAATCCGCTTTAAAGGATGCCGGTATCATTGAAGATTGGAATATCGGTTTGAACAGTTATAAGATAGAGTGGATAGAGAACAGACACTGGCTGGTTACT
Organism: Proteiniphilum sp.; assembly: GCA_041676805.1. Taxonomy (GTDB): domain Bacteria; phylum Bacteroidota; class Bacteroidia; order Bacteroidales; family Dysgonomonadaceae; genus Proteiniphilum. The sequence goes on along the minus strand of JBAYRG010000201.1, from coordinate 488 downwards.
GCTACCATTCCTGATGAATGGTTGGCGAAGGAAGGAGAGTCTCTCTATCTGGAATGTATGGGGCTGGATTACAAAGGGATCGTGATGGTGAACGGCAAGGAAGCCGGTAGGTTTGAGAATGCTTTTCTGCCCTGTTCTTTTTTGATGACTCCTTATCTGAAAGAGAAGAACAATAGGGTGGCATTTGTCTTCGAGTGTCCGCCGGAAAATTTGGCACAGATAGGCTGGACCTCCCAAATCAAGGAGTGGAAACCCCGGTTCAATTATGGATGGGACTGGATGCCGCGCATCGTGCAGACGGGGATTTGGGACAAAGTATTTATTCGTCAGGTCAAAGCAGACCAGCCTCTCTTTGAAGAGCTGAAGGTCGTGACTACTGCGGATAAGGCAAAAGATATCGGAGAACTCTCTATCTCCGCAAAACTGAATAAGACGGCATTGTCACAACGTATTCATGTGGCGCTGATCGCCAGTGATGGCACAAAAAT
>JBAYRG010000200.1:0-5888 GCA_041676805.1 Proteiniphilum sp. | reverse complement strand
GGAGAATTATTTGAGAACATGGTCATTACCGAACATGTAAAACAGTATTACAACGAGGGGAGAGAGCCCAATTTCTCTTTTTGGCGGGATTCTAACCAAAATGAAGTGGATTTATTGATTGAAGAAGGAGCCAATTTACGAGCAATTGAAATTAAATCAGCCGCCACGCTTAAATCCGATTTTTTCCGGGGACTCAAGTATTTCCAGTCGTTCAGTAAAATTCCTGATGATGCTTTATCTGTAGTCTTTGGGGGAGATGCCAATTTCCAATTATCTACCGGGAAATTTATCAGTTGGCGGGAAATTGGATAGGATTCACTACATTTTCAGAATATCGGATGCGCCTCGGAAAAGCTCAAACAAGTTTGGCTTTTCTCTCGGTTTTTGCTATATTTGCATCTCGATATTACACCTCTTCCCGTAATGATCATCAGATATAACAAACAACTGCAACTATACAACTCTTTCCGGACAAAAGCGACGGCTAAAATGTTCTGTGAGCCAGTCTCTATGGCGGAGCTTTCGGAGATAATCCGCGCTTTCCCCGACGAACAAAAACTGGTACTCGGAAGCGGATCCAATCTGTTTTTCACGAAAGATTTTGATGGGTTGGTCATCAAGCCGGCCATAAAAGGTATTCATATCTTGTCGGAAACAGACGATTTTGTAGAAATTGAAGCTGGTGCCGCAGAGGATTGGGATGAGTTTGTAGCCTATTGCGTGGAAAATGGCTATGCCGGCATCGAAAACCTGTCGCTTATTCCCAGTTCAGTAGGGGCAAGCCCGGTACAGAATATCGGCGCCTATGGTACCGAGGCGAAGGATGTGATTGCCAAGGTAAAGACGGTTGTACTTCAGACAGGCGATTATCAGGAGTTCTCCAACGAAAAGTGCCAATTCGGTTATCGCGACAGTATCTTCAAACGCACCGGCCTTTACGTGATCACCTCCGTGGTTTTCAAACTGGAAAAATCATTTCAATACAAGGAGAAATATATCGATTTGAGTCGCGAACTGGAGGGGATACCCTCTCCCACCCTCATGCAGGTACGGGAGGCCATTATCCGTATCCGCAACCGGAAACTGCCCGATTACAAAGTGCTGCCGAATGCCGGAAGTTTTTTCAAAAATCCCATCCTCACAGAGGAAGAAAAGGCTCAATTACAACAGAAATTGCCTGATGCCCCTATTTACAATGCGGGAAAAGGAGCATTCAAAACATCAGCGGCTTTCCTGATCGATAAAGCCGGGTATAAAGGGAAACGGGAAGGAATGGTAGGAACATACACCCATCATTCACTGATTATTGTGAACTACGGCACCGAAAGCGGGAGTGAAATCGTAGATTTTATGCACAAGATACAACAGGAAGTGCTACAACAATTCGGCGTGCCACTCGAACCGGAAGTGGGTATTTATTAACTATAAAAAACGGTCAATATGTCATCATTTATCATTGAAGGCGGATGCAGACTCAAAGGGGAAATCACACCACAAGGAGCCAAAAATGAGGCCCTTCAGGTGATTTGCGCCACTCTACTTACACAAGAAGAAGTGATCATAGAGAACGTACCCGACATCCTGGATGTGAACAATCTCATCGCACTGCTCTCGGATATGGGAGTAGTAGTGAGAAAACTAAGTGGAGGAAGTTACTCCTTCAAGGCTGAAAAGATCGATCTCGCTTATACCCAGTCAACGGATTTCATGGAAAAGAGCGCTGCCATGCGCGGCTCCATCATGATCGTGGGGCCTCTCCTGTCACGATTCGGGGAAGCCGTCGTACCCAAACCGGGTGGAGACAAGATAGGACGCCGACGGTTGGATACCCATTTCAACGGCATCATGAAACTGGGTGCCGAGTTAATATTTAGCGAGCAAAAACAGCTTTTCACCCTCTCAGCAAAGAAACTGACCGGACAATATATCCTACTCGACGAAGCTTCCGTTACCGGTACTGCCAACCTGTTGATGGCCGCCGTCCTTGCCGAAGGAGAGACCATCATCTATAATGCCGCCTGTGAACCATACGTGGAGCAGCTGAGCCGGATGCTGGTACAAATGGGGGCAAAAATTGAAGGAATAGGATCCAACCGGTTGACAATAAATGGAGTCTCCTCCCTTTCCGGTTGCCGCCACCGTCTGCTGCCCGACATGATCGAAATAGGCAGTTTTATCGGCATGGCAGCCATGACCGCCTCGGAACTCACCATAAAAGAAACCTCTGTAACCCATCTCGGCATTATTCCCGAAAGTTTCCGCCGTTTAGGCATTATTGTAGAGCAACATGGAGACGATCTTCATATACCTCAACAGGATAGCTACACTATCGAATCCTTTATCGACGGCTCTATCTTGACTATTGCCGACGCGCCCTGGCCCGGACTTACGCCGGATCTCCTCAGTGTGATGCTGGTGATCGCCACCAAAGCGGAAGGATGTGTGTTGATCCATCAAAAGATGTTCGAAAGCCGCCTCTTTTTTGTGGACAAGCTGATCGATATGGGAGCACAGATCATTCTCTGTGACCCCCACCGGGCAACGGTAATCGGCATGGGTAACCGTTTCCGGCTGAAGGGTATGACCATGACATCCCCCGATATACGGGCCGGCATCTCGTTGTTGATCGCCGCCATGAGTGCGGAAGGAACAAGCACCATCCATAATATCGACCAGATCGACAGGGGATACCAGCATATCGACAAGCGTCTGAATGCGTTGGGAGCAAGGATTCAACGGAGATAATCATCCTTTTCGGGAATTCTGTTTCTAATCACAAATAGAGTTTTGCCGGAACAAAATATTTGCTTATTCCACAACTCTTTTATTACTTTGCATCTGATTTTATTTATAAAGAACAATTATGCCAACGAATTCGGTCGTAACTGACATTAAACAAGTAACCATTCGTTTTTCAGGCGATTCCGGTGACGGAATGCAGCTTTCAGGAACAATATTTTCCACATTATCAGCGATCTTCGGGAATGAAATTGCCACATTCCCCGACTTTCCCGCCGAAATCCGCGCCCCGCAAGGTTCATTGCACGGTGTCTCGGGATTTCAGGTGCGGATCGGCGCCAAAGATGTCTATAATTCAGGCGATAAGACCGACGTGCTGGTCGCCATGAATCCTGCCGCGCTCAAGGTAAACGCTCCATTTTTAAAAAAGGGATCCATCGTTCTATTCGACACCGATTCGTTCCAAAAAAGGGATCTCGACAAGGCACTTTTCCAGACATTGGATCCGTTTGCGGAGCTCAACTTAGATTTCGTGCAACCCATCGGAGTGAATATCACAAGCCTGACAAAAGCTTCATTGGGCGACTCAGGACTGGAAAACAAGGAGATACTCCGCAGCAAGAATATGTTTGCGCTGGGGATCGTCTGTTGGCTTTTCAACCGCCCACTGGAAATAGCAGATAAACTGCTCGAGCAAAAATTCTCGAAAAGACCAATATTGGTAAAGGCCAACATCAAAGCACTTACCGACGGGTACAATTACGGGAACAATACCGACATGACTGCTTCCACTTACCGTATTGATCCTATTGAATCGACCAAAGGTTTTTATACTGATATCAACGGAAATACCGCCGTAGCATATGGATTGATTGCCGCTGCAGAAAAGGCGGGTGTGGAGCTTTTCCTCGGATCCTATCCAATCACTCCTGCCACCGATATTCTACAGGAACTCACCAAGCGCAAGGATTTTGGAGTGAAGGCCCTGCAAATGGAAGATGAAATTGCCGGGATCACCTCATCCATAGGAGCAAGTTTTGCCGGTTGCCTGGCAGCCACCTCCACATCCGGACCGGGGCTATCACTCAAAAGTGAAGCATTGGGCCTGGCCGTGATGACTGAATTACCATTGGTAGTAATTGATGTGCAGCGCAGCGGCCCTTCCACGGGAATGCCCACCAAAAGTGAGCAGAGCGACCTTAACCAGGCGCTTTATGGACGTAACGGTGAAAGTCCGCTGGTAGTAATGGCGGCCGCATCACCCACCGACTGCTTTGAAAGCACTTTTGAGGCTTCAAAAGTAGCGCTGGAGCATATGACACCCGTCATTTTACTCACCGACGGTTATATCGCCAACGGCTCATCGGCATGGAAAATTCCCGAGATGAAAAATTATCCCGATATCAAACCACCTTATGTACAAAATAAATACAATGAGAACCCGGGAGAGTGGAAACCCTACTTCCGCGATGAAGAGACACTCGTCAGGTATTGGGGTGTCGCCGGAACACCGGAATTTATGCACCGCATCGGCGGATTGGAAAAAGACCACCTTACCGGTGTGATCTCGTCGAATCCCGACAACCACCAATTGATGGTAAACATCCGCAAGGCAAAAGTAGAAAAAATTGCCGATTTCATCCCCGAACAAGAAGTAACAGGCGACAAGGATGCTGATACATTGATCGTTGGATGGGGCGGCACGTACGGTCATTTGCTGGAAGCATCACTACGCCTCAATGCAAACGGGAAAAAGGTTGCCTACGCCCATTTCAGGTATATCTCCCCTCTGCCCCGTAACACCCACAAATTGCTGAAAAAATATAAAAAAGTAATTGTCGCAGAGCAGAACGATGGGCAGTTTGCCAATTACCTGAGTGGAAAATTCCAGGATCTGGATAATATCTACAAATACAACAGGGTGGAAGGACAGCCTTTCAAAGTGAGTACGTTGATGAAAGAGTTTACGAAAATCATGGAGGAAAAATAATATGGAAGTGACAGGAATACAAGTCAAAGAACTAAGATATCAAAAACATCAAGCAAAAGATTATAAAAGCGAAAATGCCATCCGTTGGTGTCCGGGGTGTGGCGATTATGCCATTCTGACCAGTCTTCAAAAAGCGCTGGCCGAATTGAATATCGAACCGCAGCAGATAGCAGTCATATCGGGTATCGGCTGTTCGTCGCGCCTGCCTTATTATATGAACACCTATGGTTTCCACAGTATTCACGGCCGGGCAGCAGCCATCGCCACGGGAGTAAAGGTGGCCAACCCTGCACTCAGTGTGTGGGTAGCCACCGGTGACGGTGACTCACTCGCCATCGGAGGAAATCATTTCATCCATGCTATCCGCCGAAATGTGGACATCAATATCCTACTCTTCAATAACAAGATATACGGTCTTACAAAAGGGCAATACTCCCCCACCTCAGAGAGGGGATTTGTATCCAAATCATCACCCTATGGAACGGTAGAAGATCCTTTCCGACCTGCGGAGTTGACTTTCGGCGCACGGGGCACTTTCTTTGCGCGCGCCATTGATGTGGACATCAAGAACCAAACGGATGTTATAGTGGAAGCGGCCAAGCACAAAGGGACTTCGGTTGTAGAGGTACTTCAGAATTGTGTGATTTTCAATGACGGGATCCATAACAAAATCAGCGATCGTAACTGGAAAGCCGACAACACCATCATCCTGAAGCATGGTGAGAAGATGATCTTCGGCAAAGATGAAAACAGGGGAATTGTCCTGGATGGATGGGAACTCAAAGCAGTCACCATCGGTGAAGAGGGATATACATTGGATGACATACTCATACACGACGCTACCACCAGAGATAATATACTACATATGAAACTGGCATTGATGGATAATTCCGATGGACTCCCCGTGGCACTGGGAGTTATCCGCAGTGTGAAGGGACCTACTTACGAAAAGGAATACGAAAAACAGATCGAAGAAGTACAAGCGAGGATTCCGAAAAGGTCATTTACCGAATTTTTACTGAACTCACCCAATATCTGGGAAGTAAAATGAAATGATCCCGATAAATCGGGACAAGTAGTGATAATTTACTGATTAGCTGATTATAATCAACAAATCATCACATCAATTCCGTCTCCTTTTTATTTCCGTGCGGATCAT
>JBAYRG010000199.1:0-5906 GCA_041676805.1 Proteiniphilum sp. | reverse complement strand
TTTCATTTTGGCGGCTATGCGACCAAAGCAACGAATGGTTGTAATCGTATATCTATCCACATCCACAGTAAAGACTTTGTTATTCAGCACAAACTTGGCGGGGTGGGAGAGAGTATCGCTTTTCCAGTCCACATTCAATAGATACAATGTTCTTATATTCTCGGTATCCCATACCGAAAAATTAATATGAGGGGAGGCTTGAACCCAGCTTTTCTCCATCTCTTCGGATACGATTCCAGAGGCAATCTCTTTCATCTCCTCAATGTATCCGGTCCTTATTAAATCATCGGCAGGATATACATTTTCGGGGTAATATATCACCCGCCCTTTACCCAATGGGATGACCGTCTTTTCTTTATATCTCTTGTAATCAATGCCGAGTAATGTCTGTATGACCGTGTCGTCTTCGGGAAACTTCGCCGGAAGGTCCGGTTGCAACTCACTGTTCAGATGAACGGCTCCCAAAAGCAGGATACCTCCTTGCTCAACAAATTTTTTCAACCGTATAAAATCGGCATTATTGAAACTGTTCCAGCCTAAAAAGATCAACGCCTTGTATTGATTCATCACCTCACTGGTAGCCTCGATCGGCAAAATATCCACCGGCCCGTATGGCGTGGAAGTAAACAGACCGTCGGTACTGCAATAATTCACATTATTTTCAGGATAGAACACCTTCAACAGGTCAAAGCTCTCCATTGCCCTATTAAATGCCCATTTATCCCCTTTCTGGGACCAGATCGAAGTGCGCCCGAACGATTTCCAGGCATCATTCCTTCCCTGGACAACCGCAATGTGGGTATTCAGCTCTCCCCGGCGTGAATGGGTCTCTATATAATCCAACATCCGGCACTGTGCATAGAGATGCTCTTTGCCAGCTTTCGTGTACCTGTCATTTGCATGCTCATCTGTCCATAATCCCTCTTCGGTATTAATATGGGAAGAACCATGCATATATGCCGTTGCCAGTGATAAATAAAAGCGCAATGAATGTTTCGGATCGGTGAACGGTTTTGAACCCCATTGCACTGCATGAAGCGAGCCAAAATCTCGCTTTCCATAGACCCGTGAAGCCCCACGCAAAGCCGACATGATAATATCTTCCGGTCCATACATCTGTTCTGCTCCAAGCCATTCATATCCTGCCTGATAAAAATAGCGGAACATTGTCGACGGTCCGGTATGACGGGTACTTTCACCACGAGAATAACTGAGATTGGCAACCAGTTTTTCTGCTCCATCCGCCATATCTTTTACCCCAAACGGATCGTAATGGATAAAAATCCCATGATCGGTATAGATAGGCCTCTGTTTTGCAAATATCCCCCCGTAGGGTCTTGTCCTTGCAGCCATATCCGAATGTAACCCGTTATATAAAAAATGTTGCCAGTAGTAATATCCACCATCGTTCTCATGGGCCTGTTTTCCTCTGAACATAGGTGATTGGAGGGCATCCAACGAAGGATTGATCCTTGTAGCGGCCAATGTGCGCCCCTCCACTTGCCACGCATAAGGGATATGCATCTTGTTCAACAGAGTAGTATAATGTTTGATTCTATTTTCATCGGTTATTCTCACTCCACTCCACTGATAAGAAGGCCTGAAATGATACCAGTTGCCAACCCGGTTTCGCATATACCATTTGAAGAATTGATCATAGACCTCATATTCCTTATCGATATGCACTTCGTCGCCCGAAGAGAGGTAGACATAATCCTTATTCTTTATAATCAGCTGTTCAATAACAGCAGACTTTTCCAGCCTGCCATCTGTAAATTCAACCATGATCCCGGTATCGGGATGAATCGCTGAAAACTCAACAGCATGAAGTCCCGGTTCCGGAAAGGTAATCTGTTTTTCTATCAGGCTGATATTCGGATTGGAGGAGGATATCGCCAACGACAGGTCAGGACGGTTTGTTTCTATCAGGAAAGCAGCAGTATCTCCAACGGTCACAAAGCGAGGGAGTGAAACAATCTCGAAGTCCTGTGCACTTTCTTCCAGGAGCTGAAGTGATCTCAGTTCATATGGGAATGAAATTCGGTGGGGTTCCTTTTCCAGCGTCAATTGGAGGGTTCCCTTACCTGTAATATCTTTCGGAAGGGTAATATAAAAGTCAGCAATATCGGAAGCACGGTCAAATATATTGCCTTCAAAAATTGTTTTTCCTTTGAATGCAACTTTCCATTTCGGCCAACTGCGGGTTGCCAGATTGATCCCTACCCAATAGTTATAATCATCGATTCTTTTTTCATTTTGGATAAAGGGAGAAGAGAATATATTCTTCCCATCTATATAAAGTTTGGGAGCCTCAAGCCAACATTCTCCACTGAAGCCTGTTCCTCCCACGCGGATTAATATAGTGGCCACATTGGCTGGCAATTGAATATTTTTTCTCAGTAATGTGAAGTTTCCGCTTCCCTGCGGAATAGGGACGAAAATGACAGAATCGGCTTTATCATAAATATCATCGGCATACCTTCCTTCTTTCTTTTGGTATATCTGTAATTCAATGCCGAAATCTCCTTCGGGCGATGTTTTTAAATGCTTACGCTTATACGCGATCTCCAAATCGATATTTTTTCTCTCAAAACTAATGCCCGTAACCCGATTATATGCGTGGCGTTCAAAAGGATCATTATTACCTTTGAAATAGAGAGAATAACGATCTTTACAGGTATTGACAGAATCTAAATTTTCATCCATCAGATATTCCTGTTGACGGAAAAACTCTTCTCCGCGGGGAGCAAATTTTCCGGGCATCTTTACTCCTCCTACCACTCGCAGGATACGTCGCACAGGAAAGTCATGGTTCTCAAAAGAAATCTCCTGCTCAAAAAATTTTCCCGGATCTATTTGGATAATCCCTTGTTCTCCTTCAACCGGATATAATATTCTCCTCTGCTCTTTTTGCAACTGTGCATTGACCGATAATATGACAGAAAAAAGAATAAATAAAATAGACCCTGTACATTTGTTCATAACTTTTTTTTTAAAACGACACATATTACAAGGGAATCCTTGAAAATATCTGTGCAGTTCTTCTTGTCAATCATTTTCTTTTGCAAAGATAAAAGATTTTTATAATTAGTGTCATGTACCGTTGCCAATGATTCAGGGTACGATAATCTGGATTTTATTGAACTCACTCTTTATCATCTCCTCGTGTAGAAACAATTATCATACTTGTTTTATAGCGATCTTTTCCAATTCAATTTTTCCGGCGAAGTAATTTCCTACATCAGTTTTTTTGATTACCTTGCCGAAAAATAATAAAAAATATAGTAATGATATGAAAAATCGTCTATTCCTGCTCTTTTTCTTTGCTTTAGCTAGCTGCTTACAAGTATTTTCCCAACCTGCCAAGCAATTGGTGCAGGTGATCGTGACACCGGATAAGTCTGATTGGACTTATGAGAAAGGTGAACAGGCCCAATTCCGGATTATGGTGCTGAAAAATAGTGTCCCTTTAGAGGAGATTGATGTGAAATACAGTATTGGTCCCGAATTGATGAATGCATGGGAAGAGAAAACCGTCACACTCAAGAAAGGAGTAGCCACTGTAAAGGCCAAAAAATTTAATGAACCCGGTTTTTTACGCTGCACAGCATCAGTAGAAGTAGATGGAAAAACTTACTCCTCCTACTCAACTGCCGGATTCTCTCCCGAACAGATTAAGCCGACCACCACACTACCGGCCGACTTCGAACAATTCTGGGACGGAGCTAAAGCCGAACTGGCTAAAATAGCGATGAGACCGGTATTGACCCTCATGCCCGAACGATGTACCGACAAAGTGGAGGTCTATCATGTGAGCATCAATAACATCAAAGGAAAAGTATACGGCATCCTATCTAAACCCAAAGCGGAAGGGAAATATCCTGCTATCCTGCATGTCCCGGGTGCGGGAATCCGTCCCTACTATGGTGATCCATGGAGTGCTGAAAATGGGATTATCACCTTCCAGATCGGCATCCACGGTATTCCGGTGAACCTTGAACAAAAAGTCTACGACAATCTGGGTAGCGGTCCGCTCAATGGGTATCAGGTTGCCAATATGGATGACAAGGACAATTATTACTTTAAACGTGTTTATCTTGGTTGTGTGAGAGCCGTAGACTTTATCGAGTCCCTCGACTGTTTCAACGGTCAGGATATCGCGGTGACAGGCGGGAGCCAGGGTGGAGCGCTCTCCATTATCACGGCAGCACTGGACAGCCGTATCGATTATCTGGCCGCCTTCTATCCGGCACTTTCCGATTTAACCGGCTATCTACATGGCCGTGCCGGAGGATGGCCCCATATGTTCAAAGATAGTTTCACCAATAAGCCCGAAAAAATAGAGACTTCAAAATATTACGATGTGGTGAATTTTGCACGCTTTGTCAAAGTACCCGGCTGGTATAGCTGGGGTTACAACGACAATGTTTGCCCGCCCACATCGATGTATGCCGCCTATAATGTCATTCCCGGCACTAAGGAGTTGCATCTTTTCCAGGAGACCCAGCACTGGACTTTCCCGGAACAGCAAGAGCTGAAAAATAACTGGTTATTCAAACAACTTTTGAAATAGATGATCTATACACAGGTCATTCTCATTGCAAGTAGAAATGGTATTTGCCTATAAAAATCAATCATATGCAAAAAGTAAATCCGACAATTGGTGTTCTTCTGTTATTTTGTGTTTTTTCGATAACAGGATGCGGATCAGGCGCCCGAAAAGATGAAAAGCCTGCATGGAAAGCCCAACATGTTGTATTTATCGGACTGGACGGATGGGGCAGTTACAGTGTTGAAAAAGTGGATATGCCTCATGTGAAACAGTTGATGAAAGAGGGGAGTTACACCCTACAAAAACGGACAGTTCTTCCTTCATCGAGTGCGGTAAACTGGGCCTCCATGTTTATGGGAGCAGGACCGGAGTTGCATGGATATACCACCTGGGGATCTAAAACGCCCGATCTTCCTGCCAGAGAATTAAACCGTAACGGCATGTTTCCCAACATCTTTAACATGTTGAAAGAAGAGGATCCCAACGCAGAAATTGGAGTAATTTACGAATGGGAGGGGATAAAATATCTGGTAGATACTCTTTCATTGAATTACTACCGCCACGTTCCTAATGACAATAAACTCAACACAGCGCTCACCACAACCGCAGTGGAGTATATCAAAGAAAAAAAACCTACCCTGGCGGCATTTATCTATGACAGTCCCGATGATACCGGCCACGGAGACGGGCACGACACACCCGGTTATTATGCCAAATTGAAAGAGCTCGATCACCAGGTCGGTGAAATAATACTGGCCATGAAAGAGTCCGGCATATACGACAACAGCATCATTATTGTCACTTCGGACCATGGAGGTATAGACAAGGGCCATGGGGGCATAACGATGATGGAGATGGAAACACCGTTTATCATTGCCGGCAAGAGTATTCAGCAAGGAGGCCAGTTTCCGGAGAGCATGATGCAGTTTGATGTCGCACCCACCATTGCCGATATTTTTCATTTATCCCCACCACAGGTCTGGATCGGCCGTTCCATGAAACAGGTATTCAACTGATAATATGATGGATGAATAGAATATAAAAATGATAACAGAAAAATGTACCGAGTTGATTGATCAATGATTCTTGGTTTCTAATTTTAAAAATTTAGAGTGAAATGAAGAAAATAATTTCTTTTGCAATTTTCTGCCTCGCGATATTTCAAGTTGGGGCACAAACTTTCCCACAACGGGAAAATACACATCGACTGATGAGTTATAATATCCATCATGGTGAAGGAATGGATGGGAAAATGGATATTGAACGGATCGGCAAGCTGATTATCGATATCAACCCCGAAGTGGTGGGATTGCAAGAAGTGGATAGTGTAGTAGCCAGAAGTGGCAATATCGAT
>JBAYRG010000198.1:0-5913 GCA_041676805.1 Proteiniphilum sp. | reverse complement strand
TCTCACGATAATTGTATCCTTTTTCCGCCATGATGGCCGCGCCGATCTGGCATAATCCTACGCCATGGCCCCAACCGGCACCGGTGAGGGTAAATGTCTGCGGAATGCCTTCCTCGTCCTCGTCACCGGTGTCCACCACAAAAGCGGAGCTGTAGAGGTGCGACTTCGATAAGGTACGCCGTATCTCCAGTTCTTTGCCAATTGTCATTACCCTCTCTGTTCCAATAATTTTTAAACGGATAATACGGCCGGAAGTACCTCTTTCGAGTGGTTGCAGGGCTATGATTTCTCCGAAATCGATGCCGGAGCGTTGTCTGATAAGGGTGGATAATTCTTCCTGCGAATAGGTGACCTTCCAGCGGTAGAAATTGGCTGTTTCCTGGTCGTAATCGTTGAGTACCTGTCTTAATACGTCTGCATCCTGTGTGTTACAGAAAGCGGGAGGAGAGGTACGGATCCATTCCTCCGCATTTTCCTCTATGGTCAGATCGGGCAGGGGCGACCCTTCGGTATAATCGGGTTTTGCCTGCAGGTAGGGATGCATTACAGATTCCCACACATTTTCGAATGTCTCCATCACGCCACCGCAACACTTTGAAAAGCGGGCGTCGCAGATGGTACCCTCGTAGATGAGTACTTCTCCCCATGTTTCCCGGATCACTTTCTTTACCAGTTCCGTGGATTGGCGGGTAATTCCCTGATAGCGCTGGCAGTGGTCGTCGGCACAGACGTCGAACCGGTCATGGTTCTCCCGGTCGTACCAGCGTACTATCTCAGTAGGGGTTTCGAATGAGGTTTGGTAACCGGTGCCGGCATTTTCAAGCGACCGGGTTTTGTCTATCTGTGCCAGCAGCCAGCTGCGGGAGATGACTGCATGTGCTTTCAGCAGCTCTTCGGAACTGGTAGCGCTCATTTCGGAAGAGATCACACTGGTGAGATAGTCTTCTAATGAAACGGTATTGATCGCTGAGAGACTACCGTTTTCCATAATAAATTTCAGGCTGCCTAAAAAGTGTTGGTCTTCTTTGCGTTCCCAGTGGAATTGCACGCCGATGATTACGTTTTTTAACTCGAAAGCGTTATGATGCGGGTCACCGGCCTCGAAAATCAGTTCATCGGAGATCTCCCCGTTGAAAAGAATTTTCCCATCAGCCATTTCAACCGAATAATTGCCCGGCTGCATCTCCTCTCCATTCAGCTTATAACCGGCAGGCAATGAAAAATTGATTTTTTGTTGCCGCAATAATATCCCTACCTGAATCAATGGTTCACTCATATTTAAATTACCAATTACCAAATTATTCAATCGACATCAATTTCATTATTCATATTTTTCCCATTGGCACATTAACTCCTTCTCACCTTTTCACCTTTTCACCTTTTCACCTTCTCACTTTCCCACTTTCTTCCTTGCCTGTAATTCCCATGTCCTGATCCTGTCTTTATAAAGGTTATGCGCATTCATTTTCACTATGTCGAGTGATGCATCGCTGTTGTCTTCCCAGCGGCGACAGAGGTAAAGCACATCATAAATGCGGCCTATCTGGTAGTGGCGGGAGATGTTCAATCCCAGGGCGTAATCTTCGCCGTAACTGGTGTTGGGCACCTTGATATTACGCAGTACAGGTGTATAGAAAGCGCGGGGGGCGCCCAGCCCGTTGATGCGCAGGGCGTTGTTCCGGCCGTTGTCGGGTGTCCATTCGCGATGGTCGATAATGCCCGGTGGAATTTCTTCCATATCGAAATTGGTCATCCGGTAAGTGCCTACCACCATGGCGCATTGTTGTTCGTAGAACGCGTCGACAATTTTTTGCAGCGTATCCTCTCCGCTATACACATCATCGCTATCAAGTTGTACGGCAAATTTTCCGCATTTCGGGTGATGTACGCCCAGATTCCAGCATCCTCCTATCCCCAGATCGTCCCTTTCCGGGATAATATGGTTCAGTCGTTCATCCTCTTTGAATTTGTCGATAGCCTCCGTAGTGCCGTCGGTAGAGTGATTATTGACCACAATAAGGTTGAATGGGAAACTTGTCTTTTGTTTCAGCACAGATTTGATAGCATCCTTAATGGTTTTGACGCGGTTACGCACCGGGATGATCACCGAAGCTTCCTGTTCGAAATGATCTTTGTTGAATTCGATTTCTTCGAATTGGGGCGCCAGGTAAGCGCCCACCTCTTTCAGGTGTTGGGTACAAGCCTGTTCCATCTCGATTTGCACCTGCCGGTTTTTGGGATCTACGTAATCGAATATCTTTTCTCCCGAAGCACGTGTGTCCTCTTCTATTTCGGTGTAAAGGTATTCATTGATATGTACCAGCGGATGGTGTTGCGATACTTTGAGCCGCAGGTCATATAGTCCGGCAAATTGATAGTTTTCATTCATCCTTGCTGCGGCTTCTTTCAAAGCATTTGCATTATAAAGCAGTAGTGATCCGAAATTGAAATCATCGCGCAGGCTTCCCTCCTGATAATCGATCACAGGATGATTCTTTTTTTCGTCGTCCGCGATGGCATAGTAATCGGCATAAACCATTCCTGCCCGACTATCTTCTGCGATGCGTGCCATCCGCTCGAGGGCGAAGTATCCCGGCTTCAGGACAGACGGTTTCTGATAGATGAGCGAGTAGCCGCTATTGGATTTGCCGGCGATTTTCCTGATCGTCTCCGTGCTTTGCAGCCTGTCGATAACTATCTTTTCACAATCTTCCGGGATTGTGACTGTTTCATCGGGAGTAAGCAGAAAAATCTTCTCAATCAGTTCCGATTGTTTGAGTGCCGACACTGTTTTCTTTGCTTGTTCTGGTTGTGTAAAAAGAATAAAAGCGTTTGTTTTTTGCATAATTACCAATTACCTTATTTTAATTACTAATTACTAATTACTAATGGCCAATTATAAATTACCAATTACTAATTACCAATGGCCAATTAATTATTCACATTGGCACTACACGTCCCGACGAGTTGGGATTAGCACATCACCAATCATCACATCACCGAATCATCACATCAATCAACCCTTTCACCAATTGGTTGCGGTCCTTTTGGTTTTTTATCGCTTCAATGGGAAATCCCAGAATGGCAGCGCCGTATTGTTCTCCTTTATATATGACACCGGCGCTCAGGTTATTCTCGGAATAACGAAATACAGTAAAAGCATTCTCATCTGCCGGTTCGATGGCATCGGGATATTCCACCACATAACTCTCACTGTTCAGTGTATTATAATAGGACCAATTGCCTTGCACCGAAGGGAAAGGAGAAGCCACTGCTTTGATTTGTCCGGTTACTGCACCATAATTGTTTCGCCATTTGTACTTGAGGGTGTTTTGTGCCCATTTCCTGTCTTCTGGCGTGGCGAACGGGTTATCCCACAGGTCGGTACCTACAAAAGCACCGCTGACAATGATGTTACCGCCATCGTTACAGTAATCGGTGATAATTTCCTGGTTAGATTTCGAGAACGTTTTGAACCGTGGCAGCTTTGCTCCCCGTGCTACCGACCATTCCCGTTGTTTACCCAGTATCCAGTCCACAATACTATAGGATTGTAAAGATACGGCTTTCTTTTCAATCGCAGCTGCGGATGAGGATACAAATGAATACCCTGCTTCAGCAAAAGCTTCTCCGTGGATAAAGGGGTAGTCGAAGGTATTGCCGGCGATTGCAGTGGTTTCGTAATTCGCATCGCTGTCGCCAAAGCCCGACGCATCGTCGTCCATCCAGGGGATGACCCGACGAAATTCATGCATATGGCCTATAAAATGATGGTCGGCGATATAAGGGACGCCGTTGTCTATATTTCCTGCGAAACCGGCGATGCTGTCTTCGGAAGTAGTAAAACTGAAGGGGGCGGAAACCCTTGTAAATCCATTGACGATTAAGATTTCTCCTTTCTGGTCCGTCTTACGGCATACGGAGAGTATTTCTGACGGAAAGCTGATCCCACCATCGTTCGCCGCGACCACTTTAAAGCTATAGATAGAGTCTTTTTGTATGGTGGTGCGGAAACTGTTGGTATTTACGATAATACCATTGTCGAAGCCTTCGCCATTGAGGCGGGTGTAGACTATATACCGGGAAGGAGTTGCCGACGGTTCAGCCGGATCGGAAGAAGGTTGCCACTTCAATTCCACCTCGGTATCACCTGAGAAAGAGGCGCTGAACTCTTTTACCGGCAGGGGTTGCACTACATAAGGGCGGTTGTATTGGCTTGCCAGGAACCGTAGCATCCCTTTATAGATGGAGCGGCTTACCGTAAACCGGAAGGAAGGATCCAGCCCGTAACGCATATCTGCGAAGTTTTGATGGGATAACAGTTCCAACAACATAGTCGGTATGTTGGGCATGCGCGCTTCGGCATAGGAACGGTTCCAGAGATGGCGGCGGGTCCATTCCGGTTCGAACTCGCGCCGTATATCATTCACAATCTCCTCCATCACCAGTTCGGAGAGGTCGCGCGAGGCCCATCTCGACCTTCCGTTTTCAAACCTTCCGTCGTTAAATTGTGTCATGTAAATGCCCAGCGTCCCTACTATGGTATCGCCCCAGAAGGTGCCGGCATCGCTATGGAATGCAAATGCCAGATCCAGAGGAATATTAAGCCCCTCTTCTTTGGGTAGTACCGGGGAACCTCCCGCCAGCCAGTTGACCCATGCGCCGCGGGATGCGTAATCGTCGGTATAATCATTTTTCCTTTCGGTGCGGCTATATATACTGTCCGGTACGCCTGCCCACTGCATCCAGTAACGTGCACCTTCGGTATAGCGCGGATAGCCGCTAATCTCCGGAGAATAGTCGATCTTCGGGATTACTATTTTTTTCGCCGTCTGTGCGTTTGAACTTTTGGTGTTCTCTCCTTCAAAGCCGTCGGGGTGGGGCATCCTCCCAATATTTCCCATGCCGCCGCCTATCTTTACCGCATCGGCGATGACGACTTTACCGGCCCGGTTACTCTTGTTGGAGAGCATTATCTTGTGATTACTTCCTTTGTCGAAATCGAAATATCCCAGAAATATCCATGTGCCGCCTCCCATCTGCTGGTTGACCCGGAAATCGGTCTTTCCGCCTGCATGATATACGCTGTAGAGCGCATCGTCACTGCTATTTTTCACTGTCTGATAGGAGATATAGACACCATATTTTCCCTTTTCGGGAATATCGGGACGCCATTCGACAACACTTTTTTCTCCGCGAGTTATTGTCCTGGTTTGTCTGGCCGTTCCTGTACGGAACGGGTTTTCACCATCCAGATAGATTTCTTTTGGGTTGGCAAAACCTGCGGAATTGGTATTTTGCCATCTTTCTTTTCCATTGATTTCCTGGTATTGAGAGCTGCCATATCTGCCTGAATGGTCGGAACGGTTCCCTCCGGTAACGTCATCATTATCGATAATCAGTTCCGTTTTGTTGTAATCCCGTTCGCGTGGCATCAGCACGTTGGCGCCCGCATTCTCAAGCATCGGTACCAGGAACGGTAATACGTAACTCTGTGTGTAGAGATCTTCTACCGTTTGAAAGATACGAGCCCGCTGCCATTCCCAACGTCCCAGCTTCTGTTCGTAATACCAACCATGGCTTTGCCACAGGGCAATATGATTGTTTTGCAACCCTTTGTCGAAATCCCCTGTAGGAGAAGAGATATTGGTCACAAGCGGATTTTTCACCCGGTGTGCGATCATCCGGTTCTTGTCTTTTTGCTTACTCCGGAAGAAATTGGGAATCAGGTGGCTGATCTCCTGCCCGTCGGAGAAAACGCTTATACTATATTTTTTCTGTGCCGAAGGTAAATGGTAACGCACGCTATCGTAGATATGTAGCACAGTATTTTCCCGCATCGGAAGGTATGAAAGCGACAGGTTGGTATATAGCTCTACGCTCTGTTTCCGTTCGTTCAGCGCGATGCTGTCT
>JBAYRG010000197.1:0-5914 GCA_041676805.1 Proteiniphilum sp. | reverse complement strand
TAACATGATGATATCAATGCTCAGGTTCAGTTTTGATAGATTATACTTCTTTTTTTTCATCTGGATAATTTTTTCAGTTATTGCACTTTCTCCATTCTCCATTATCTCTCAATATTATTGCCGACACAGACATAGCTGCTTTCCTGCACGCCCAGTTTATCAGCAATCACACCACATTTTACCATTAAAAGAAAGAAGATATCCCTCTTCCGCTCTTCTATCAATCCCTCTAGGTTGCCCTGTCCTTTGGAGATGACCAGATCGGACTCTTTGAAAAGTTGACGAAATGGACCAGCACATCTCTCCAGGATCGTCGAGGGAGCGTCATAACCGTTATCGATCACATAGGCTACTTCATCCATCCCGACCTGTAGGGCGTCTTCTCTTGTTACATCGTTGATCACCGGACCGCCCCGTACGGCATACCATACGTTTGGGTGATGAAAGGTTTCAATAAGCAGTTTGTCAAAGACAATTTCGCCCGCGTTGTCGCCCAGGTAAAGGACCGTTTTCGCGCTGGAGATACGTTGTTGTAAATTCCTAACGTGGTCAATGGCAAAGTCACTGCTCTCCACTCTTTCTATGGTCTCCTCCAGGTTAAAAGTGTCAAACACTCCATAATCAATAATATTCCCGGCAATGGCAAGCCGCACTGCCGTCTTAAATGGATTATCCGCACTATCTATTTTTTTTCTAAAAACTTTATACATAGTGAGTAACCGATCGTTACTATCATGTTTTATCTTCCTGTAAGGATCGGCTATCCCGCTCTTTTCACTGAAGAGACTGTAAAGTTCCCTCGACAGGATAGGGACAGAGAAACCCGCGCGTCCGTTTTGGAAGAGAGAGAACATCTCCGCCGTGAGTACTTTTTTCTCTCCGGGGGATAATGACTGTTTCTCAATCAACCGTTCGAAAGTACGGGCAAAACAAAAATAGCATCTGTAGTCTGCTTCCATAAGGTTGGTTTTCTTAGTGATTACAGGATCCGTCCCTTTTTCTCAAACCCTGTCTCTGTCGAAATCCTCTTCCGCTCCCCGGTTGAAAAGAAGCATTTGACCCACTTCCTTCAACCCGGTGAATGTCCCTTCTCCGGTAGCGGGACTGATTAGGAGCATCGGCTCCGGCTTCTACCCGCGCTTCGAGATCGTCTCTTCCTCTGTCGGACGGGCTACGACGTCCCCGTCTTCTTCCACTCATAGGCCCTTCCCCGTCGGAACCTTTTCTGTTAAATCCAGGCATAATTGGCTCTTTTTTAAATGTTTTTCTTTGAAAAATTGAATCACTTCGCCAATATTTCGGCATCCATCCTCCAGCCCGACCAGTTGAACAGGAAACTGATCGATGATCAGGCACGGAAGCCAACTCCTTGCCGGTAGACGTGATGGCTACTTTCATTGGGTGATTCTTTGATAGTTATTTTATAATTTCAGTTGTGAATATTATAACAACGCCACAAATGTAATGAACATACGTTCATTTCGCAAATGTTTTTCCACTTTTTATACGATTATTTTTTATTTCTCAAGTATTGTAGCTAAGATCATCTCTTTATAGCCTTGTATCTTATTCGAATTCAGTGGAATTGGTCTTCCTCCTATTTTTATGGCGGACAGGTGGTGTGTTTTTCAATAAGGTAGACCGAGTTCGTTGCGTCCATTTGTCTTATAAGGGATATATATTGGTATTTAGTTCTATACACTAAAAATCTAAAAAATATTTGCTCTTGTCAATAATGGATATTATTTTTGACCTATAAACTTAAATGGTCAATTATTATGACTGAAGATAAAGTAAAAAAAACAATCATAGAATCAGCCACAATTTTTTTCTCTAAATATGGTTTTTATAAAACCACGATGGACGAGATTGCACGGCATATACATAAAGCCAAAGGCGCTATTTATTATTACTTCAAAAGCAAAGAAGAACTTTTTAATGAAGTGCTGAAGCAAGAGTTGAACACTATTAAAGCTGCATTACTAAAGATTGTAGATCGGGAAGTTGAACCTATGGAAATGTTCAAAGACTATATACTTCACCGTTTCGAATTACTGAACAATTCAACGAATTATCATGAGACGTTGAAAGGTAACCTGTTTGACAAATACAAATTTGTGAAGGATGTATTGGATGATTTTCATTCCTTCGAGAGAACCCAAATCACAATTATTCTTGAAAAAGGAAAGAACTCCGGTTATCTTGAAATAGCAAGTATTAACTCTACTGTTGAGATTATAATGATGATTTTCAATAGTATAGAGATACCTCTTTTTTTGCAGGATAGTTACAAAAACTATGAGAACACTATCAATGAATTAATATCCCTGATAACCAACTCTTTATCTAAGAAATAGTAATTATTATCTTTTTTTAGTGAATATTTTTGACTAAAAAACCATTTTGGTCAAATATATTTTATACTTTTGTTTTGACTATAAAACCAGTTTAGTCAAATATATTTTATAATAATTATTTCTTTTATTCATAAACCAAAGGAATAGAAAAGGAGATAAAAGATACATAGTATAATGAAACTCTCCGCCGCAAGCGGTCGGGGTATCTATAGAGAATAATTTTTACTTCTCGTCGTAAGCGGCGGGGAATTAAACCCTAAGAGATTAAAATAAACTGCAAGGGAGTATGAAAAATTCACGAAATTCAAAAAGACCGGTGATCGGGATTTTCAACGATAGTTTTCCTCCTATCATGGATGGAGTGGGACTGACAGTTCAAAATACCGCCCATTGGTTGAATAAAATGAATCAGCCGGTGTGTGTGGTAACGCCACAATCATCCGGTAATTTTATTGAGCAGCCTTATCCCGTTTATCGATATTTGTCTCTTCCGCTTATTTTCCGTTATCCTTACAGATTGGGGATGCCTGTTTTAGATATCCCTTTCCGGAATACACTTGCACAAGTTCCTTTTGGATTAGTACACGCACACTGTCCTTTTTCTTCAGGACGTTTGGCGTTGAAAATAGCTAAAACCCGTAAAATTCCATTGGTAGCTACTTTTCATTCAAAATACCGCGACGATTTTGAACGTTTATTTTTTCATAAAATAATGATGGAAAGAATAATAAAAAAGATCATAGCTTTTTACCATGCAGCGGACGAAGTCTGGATTCCTCAAGCCAGCGTTGAGGATACGATCCGGATGTATGGTTTCAAAGGTAAACTATTTGTTGTGGAAAATGGCAATGACTTTTCCAATACCGCATTAAAAGATACATCCAAACTGGAAGCAAGAAAAGAATTGAATATAGGCCGGGAAGAGCTTATCCTTCTATTTGTAGGACAGCATATATGGCAAAAAAATCTGAAAATGATAATAGACGCACTATGTTTGATTAAAGACCTGAAGTTTCTGTTTCTGTTCGTAGGTACCGGTTATGCCGCTAAGGACCTGAAACAGATGACTGAAACTTTGGGTCTTTCCGGCAGGGTACGCTTTGAGGGGCAAATAGTAGACAGGGAACTGCTTAAAAAATATTATGCTGCTGCTGATTTGTTCATTTTCCCATCAATATATGATAATGCTCCATTAACTGTTCGTGAAGCAGGAGCTCTCCAAACACCTTCTATTCTGGTCAGAGGTTCAACCGCTGCGGAAATAATTACCGATAACCAAAACGGATTTCTGGTTGAAAACTCTGCAGAATCACTCGCTAATAAGATTAGGGAAATATCTTCACATCCGGACCAAATGAGAATGACCGGTAAAAATGCCGCGAAGACAATAGCACGATCATGGGAAGATGTTACTGCCGAGGTTCACGACCGGTACAATCAACTGATAATAAGAAAATCAATTCATCGGAACATATATCGTCCACATTTATAGAATAGCTTTTGAATATTGGTTCCGATAATAAAAAATGTAAATTCTTTCAATTAATAAATACAACAAGTAAAACATGAAGATTATCTCCAGATTTATATTGACGAATATTCTTGGTTGGAAAATAGCAGGTGATTTTCCAGACATACCGAAAAGTATAATCATTTTCGCCCCCCACACCAGTTATTACGACGGTCTATACGGGAAACTCTATATGATGACGTTAGGTATTCATTATAAGTTTCTATCGAAAAAAGAATACTTCAAGTTTCCCCTGAACCTTTTATTTAAGGCTTACGGATCAATCCCCGTTGATAAAAATTATAATTATATCCGTCATATCGTTAAGTTGTTTAACGGTCACAGCCAGTTACATATCATTCTATCACCCGAGGGCCAGTTAAAAAAAACAGAACGGTGGAAAAAAGGATTTTACTATATGGCTACAGGTGCGAGTGTACCCATAGTGGTAGGTTATATTGACTATAAACGAAAAGAAATTGGTATAAAGGGCGTCATTACAAATATTTCGGATTATCAGGGTACAATAGACATAATTAATGATATGTACCAAGGAGTGAAGGGGAAATATCCCGAAAAATTTTCACTCGACAATAGGTGTAATCATATAGCAAAAAATCAATCAACTATCTATTTTATAGCAAATTAACAAGAGAAATTTAATATAGGATAATTACCAAGAAGCTGATACTCGGTAGCAACAAGATCAAATTTATAATTTAATTAAAGTATAACGATAAGAAAATGGAAACAAACACTGAAAAAAAAGGAACAATCAAGCAATCCGTGCAAAGTTTCGGATTAAGAAGGCTGTTTGATTACGTCGATTCAAACCCGGAGAGAAATATTCCACTGCTGCTGAAATATTTACGAAAATTAGACAAAAGCAAAATGCTGAAAAAACATTTGGACGCTATTGATGTGGTACTTGCAAACGAAGACAACAATTGGTACCGGTATATTATGAAGATCTTTACTGAAATAGATCCTGATGTAAGAAAGACAATTTTTGAGAACTTCATTATAAATGCTTCAGTAAAAGGCATGAAACGACAAAACGAATTAAAGTTGCAACATAATTGTAATATCCCGTGGGCTATCCTGATGGATCCCACCAGTGCATGTAACCTGCATTGTACCGGATGTTGGGCCGCACAATACGGCAATAAGCTAAACCTGTCTCTTGAAACATGGCATTCTATTATTGAACAAGGGAAACAAATGGGGGTTTACATGTTTATCTATTCGGGAGGGGAACCCTTGGCGCGTAAAAAAGATATTATCAGGATGTGCGAGAGGCATAGCGACTGCATATTTTTATCTTTTACAAACGGTACGTTAATCAATGAGGATTTTGCAGATGAAATGCTTCGTGTAAAAAATTTTATTCCGGCTATCAGTGTGGAAGGCTATGCCGAAGAGACTGATTCCCGGCGTGGAGAAGGATGCTATGCTGCCGTAGAACGGGGCATGAAGATATTAAAAGACAGAAGACTGCCATTCGGCATATCGTGTTGCTATACCCGCATGAATACCGAAGTAATCGGGAGTGAAACCTATTTTGACGATATGATCGACAAAGGTGCCCTTTTTGCATGGTTCTTCACCTATATTCCCGTCGGATCAGAGGCTGTTACGAAATTGATCGCAACTCCCCGGCAGCGGTCGTATATGTATCGACAATTACGTAAATTCAGAAGTACGAAACCGATTTTCACAATTGATTTTTGGAACGATGGGGAATATGTGAACGGATGTATTGCCGGAGGACGTTCTTACCTCCATATCAATGCAAACGGAGACATCGAACCTTGTGCGTTTATCCATTATTCCGATTCGAATATTAAGGACAAAACTATTCTTGAAGCATGTAAATCCCCGTTGTTTATGGAATATCGCCGGAATCAACCTTTTAATGAGAACATGCTTATGCCGTGTCCACTGTTGGACAATCCCCACCGGCTTATAGACATGGTTGAAAAATCAGGTGCAAAATCAACTGATATGCAACATCCTGAAAGCGTCCGCCAATTGTGTGGCAAATGTT
>JBAYRG010000196.1:0-5940 GCA_041676805.1 Proteiniphilum sp. | reverse complement strand
TTTTATTGGCAAGAACCTGATTGCCGAACTCAAAAATATAAAAGAGGGGAAAGCAAAACAGTACAATATTCCACAGGAACTAATACTGTTTGAATTTGACATCGATACTAACCCCTCGCTTTTGGATGAGTACTGCCGTAATGCGGATTTTGTTTTCCATCTGGCGGGGGTGAACCGGCCGAAAGAGCAATCGGAGTTCATGGAGGGACACTTCGGATTTACCTCTCTGCTGCTCGATAGGTTGAAGAGATACGACAACAGATGTCCGGTGATGCTGGCATCCTCCATCCAGGCGGAATGGGATAATCCCTATGGCATCTCCAAGAAAGCGGGTGAGGAGCTGCTTTTCAATTATGGCAAAGAGACGGGGGCGGAAGTGTATCTGTTCAGGTTTCCCAATGTGTTCGGGAAATGGTGCCGGCCGAACTACAACAGCGCGGTGGCCACATTTTGCTATAATATTGCGCGCGATCTGCCGATACAGGTGAACGACCGGTCGGTAAATATGACGCTGGTATATATCGACG
This sequence comes from Proteiniphilum sp., assembly GCA_041676805.1. Classification (GTDB taxonomy): domain Bacteria; phylum Bacteroidota; class Bacteroidia; order Bacteroidales; family Dysgonomonadaceae; genus Proteiniphilum. The sequence continues at coordinate 5,413 of JBAYRG010000196.1, read as the reverse complement.
ACGTGGTACAGGAGCTGATTCATACCCTGCAAGGGAAACCCTGCAAAGATGGCGCTTTCTGCAAGGTGCGTACCCAACACAAGATTACTTTGGGAGAAATTGTGGATCTGATCTACTCTTTCAAGGAGAGCCGAAAAAGTTTGTTGGTGCCGGACCTTTCGGATCCCTTTACCAAAAAACTCTACTCTACCTATTTGAGTTATCTCCCGGAAAAGGAGTTCTCATACCCTCTCACCATGCATGTAGATGAAAGGGGTTCTTTTACGGAGTTCCTGAAATCGCCGAACCGGGGACAGGTCTCTATCAACATCTCGAAGCCGGGCATCACGAAAGGTGAGCATTGGCACCATACCAAGAATGAGAAATTCCTGGTGGTGAGCGGCAGGGGGGTGATCCGTTTCCGCAAGCCGGATGAGGAGGAGGTCATTGAATATTTTGTGTCGGGCGACAAACTGGAAGTGGTGGATGTCCCCGTGGGATATACGCATAACATCGAGAATCTGGGTGAGAAAGATATGGTTACGGTGATCTGGGTGAATGAAATTTTCGATCCCGAAAAACCGGACACCTATTCATTAAAAGTGTGATCACGACAATAGAATGAGTAACCGATCAACAATGACAAATGATATGTCGACGATAAAAAGATTGAAAGTCCTGACGGTGGTGGGAACCCGCCCGGAGATAATAAGGCTGGCGTGCGTGCTGCAAAAATTGGATGCGTCGGAAGCGATTGAGCATCTTCTGGTGCATACGGGTCAGAACTACGATTATGAGCTGAACGAGCTCTTCTTCGAGGACCTCGGGTTGCGCAAACCGGACTATTTCCTCAATGCCGCAGGAAAGAACGCGACGGAAACGGCCGGAGAGATCCTTATCAAGATCGACCCGATATTGGAAAAGGAACAGCCGGATGCTTTCCTTGTGCTGGGGGATACCAACTCCTGCCTGTGTGCCATCGCGGCAAAAAAACGACATATTCCCATCTTCCACATGGAGGCGGGTAACCGCTGTTTCGACCAGCGGGTGCCGGAGGAGAGCAACCGCAAGATTGTGGACCATACGGCGGACATCAACCTCACCTATAGCGATATCGCGCGGGAATACCTGCTGGCGGAGGGATTGCGGCCGGACAGGGTAATCAAGACCGGAAGTCCCATGTATGAGGTGCTGACGCAATACCTGCCGAAGATTGAGGCGTCGGAGATCCTTCGTACGCTGCAGCTGGAGGAGGGGAAATATTTTGTGGTGTCGGCTCACCGGGAAGAGAACATCGCGGCGGAGAAGAATTTCTTTAACCTGGTGGAGATACTGAACGGCATTGCGGAAAAATATGATTATCCGGTGATCGTCTCCACCCATCCGCGGACAAGGAAGATGATAGAGATGAAAGGGGTGACCTTCCATAAAAATGTGCGATTGATGAAGCCAATGGCACTCAGCGACTATAACAAGCTGCAGATAAATGCTTTTGCAGTGCTCTCCGACAGTGGTACCATTTCGGAGGAGTCGTCCATACTCAATTTCAGGGCGCTGAATATCCGCGAGGCGCATGAACGCCCCGAAGCGATGGAGGAGGCATCGGTAATGATGGTGGGGCTGAATCCGGAACGGGTGATGCAGGGACTGGCGCAATTACAGTACCAGGCAGTCGGAAACCGCACATCCAACGGGCAACCGCCACTTACCGCTCCTTGCAACAACCAACAACCGCATCTCGCCAACTTCCGCCCCGTGGCCGACTACTCCATGCCGAACGTGAGCGACAAGGTGGTACGCATCATCATCTCTTATACGGATTATATTAAACGGGTGGTGTGGAATGAGTAGAAAGAATATTCTTTTCCTTACCTTATCGAAAATAGAAAATATTAGCGACCGGGGGATATACACCGATTTACTCCGTCTCTTTATTCAAGATGGACATAAGGTGTTTATTGCTTCACCTACTGAACGCAGGTTTGGGAAAGAGACCTGTTTGATCAGGAAGAAAGATCATTGCATCCTTCAAATCAAAACTCTCAATATCCAAAAAACCAATTTCATAGAGAAAGGGGTCGGCACTCTTCTTTTGGAATATCAATTTGAAAAAGCAATACACAAATATTTCAAGAATATCCATTTCGATCTGATTCTCTACTCAACGCCACCCATCACCCTCAATCGTATCATCGAAAAAATAAAGAAAAGAGACAGGGCTGCTACCTACCTGCTGTTGAAAGATATATTCCCTCAAAATGCAGTGGATATCGGGATGATGTCAAAGTCAGGGATCTTATATCGGTTGTTCAGAAAAAAAGAGCGGAAATTATACCTGCTGTCGGATTTTATCGGTTGCATGTCTCCTGCCAATGTGGATTTCTTACTCAAACATAATCCTGAAATAGCAAAATCGAAGGTGGAAATATGCCCCAATTCTATGGAGTTGACCACAGGTGTTGAACTGCCCGACGATGGCGAGATCAAGAGAATCTATGATATTCCTTCTAACGCAGTCACCTTTATTTATGGCGGCAATCTGGGAAAGCCGCAGGGATTGGACTTTCTGTTGAAAGTGCTGGAAGAGAACAGGAGTAAGAAAGATAGGTTTTTCCTTGTCGTGGGTTCAGGAACAGAGTATGAAAAAATAGCTCAGTGGTTTGAAACGCATCAACCATCCAACGCGAAATTATTGTCGGCATTGCCAAAAAAAGAGTATGATCAGCTGGTACAGTCATGCGATGTGGGACTTATCTTTTTAGATCCGCGATTCACCATCCCCAATTATCCGTCCCGTCTATTGTCCTATCTGGAATATAAAATGCCCGTACTGATGGCAACCGACTTGAATACTGATATCGGAAAGATTGCTGAAGAGAATGGATATGGACTTTGGTGTGAAAACGGAGATTTGACAACCTTTAATGCATTGCTTGACAAACTTGCCAACAACTCCACCTTACGAACCAAAATGGGAGAACAAGGGTATAAGTTCCTTAAGGAGAATTATACGGTGAAACACAGTTATGAGATCATCATGAAACATTTTGCATAAAGACTGTATTTGCTATTGTTATAGGGCAAAACAGCATATAAAGACTGTATTTACTATTGTTATATATCAAATATTATTATCTTTGTATCTCTAAGTATCAAAACACGATTAGGGGATGGATTGGAATAGTTTAAGCAATACAGAGATTATTTTGGAGATGGGAAGTCGGTTAAAAGCTTTTCGGCTTCAAAAAAAACTAACCCAACAACAACTTGCTGAAAAGGCCGGGGTGAGTCTATTCACTGTTGCCCAAATAGAGAGAGGCAAATCTGTATCCGTCAGCATGTTGATTGCGGTAATGCGTGTATTACGTTTATTGGATAATTTGGAATTATTGCTTCCCCGACAGGAAGTCAGTCCGATTGAACTATTGAAGTTGCAAGGGAGAAAGCCGCAGCGGATACGTACTACGAGTTTGCAAAATAAGAGATAGAAAACAGGAATGGATACGATAGCAAAGATTACATTGTGGGGCAAAGAGGTTGGGGTTGTCTCTTGGAATGCTGAAAAGGAGTATGCTGTCTTTGAATTTATCGATTCTTTTATAAAAGAAGATATTGACATTGCTCCTTTATGGATGCCTATGGAAGATCTATTGCGTGGAGAACGCATCTTCTCTTTTCCTGCTCTTCAGGGTAAAACATTTAAAGGACTCCCGGGACTAATTGCTGATTCTTTGCCGGATGATTATGGAAATACGGTTATTGATGAATGGTTTTCAAGCATAGGGTTGTCCGTACCGATCAATCCGATAGATCGACTATGCTACATAGGTCGACGTGGTATGGGTGCATTGGAATATGAACCAACGCGTGGCAATGCTTCTTTGAATGAGTCATCGCTCATTGAAATTGCTGCATTAACCAAATTGGCTGATAACGTTTTAAATCAAAGAATAGAGTTTCAGGAAGATTTACGGAAAAACAGAGATACGCTTATCGATATTTTAAAGGTGGGAACTTCTGCCGGTGGAGCAAAACCTAAAGCGATTATAGCTTTCAATGAAGCAACCCGGGAGGTACGTTCGGGGCAAGTACAGGCTCCTGCAGGATTTTCCTACTGGCTATTGAAATTCGATGGGGTAGAAGGAGGTAAAATAAAAGATAACCCCATCGGTATAGGTAGAATTGAATATGCTTATCATAAAATGGCTGTCGATTGTGGGATTAACATGACAGAGTGCCGTTTGTGGCATGAAGGCGATAAAGCACATTTTATGACGAAGCGGTTTGACCGGATGGATACCGGGGAAAAATTGCATACGCAAACGCTTTGTGGTATCGCGCATTTTGACAGGGATAAGCGTTATTCTTATGAACAGCTATTCCAGGTGATGCGCCGTTTATACCTTCCTTATCCGGACATGGAGGAGATGTATCGCCGGATGGTATTTAACGTCGTTGCCCGTAATCATGACGATCATACTAAAAACCATTCTTTTATGATGACAGAAGATGGGAAATGGTCTTTGGCTCCCGCTTATGATTTATGTTATGCTTATTCACCATCGGGAAAATGGACAAGTCAACATCAATTGTCATTGAATGGAAAGCGTGATAATATAACGCGAAATGACTTGTTGGCTGTTGGCAAAAAAATGAGTATCAATAATTGTGAAAATATTATTGATCAGGTCGTAGATGTGCTTGCCGATTGGGAGGTTTATGCGAAAGAAGCGGACGTGAAAAAAGAATATGCGGAACAAATTAAAGACGCATTGAGATTGCTCCGTAAATAAACCACTTGGCTGGGACAGTACAAAGTAAAGAAAAAGGACAATCGAAAATACGTATTGTAAAAGGGATGTTTTTAGATTTTAGGAATAGCTGATTAATAAATATATAGGTCAAAAACTATCCTCAAGGGGATTATGATATGAAAAAAAAATGTGTTATCATTGGAGCAGGCACGTATGGTCAAGTATATGCTGCCTATTTAAAGGACGAATATGAAGTACTTGGCTTTTTGGATTCCAACCAAAAGTTATTTGGGACATCAATATTAGGATTTGAAGTATTAGGGGATATAGATATCTTAAAGAACTGGGATCGATCGATAAATATATTTGTGCCGATTGGAAAGGCTGCAACGCGAATAAAATTACTGCGTGAAGTGAGAGAAATGAGTTTTAAAACACCAAATTTTATTCATAGCAATGTTTGTATGCATGATTCTGTTGAGTTGGGAGAATGTGTGTATATTCTTCCTGGTACCAATATCATGCCTCTTGTAAAAATAGAGGATTATGTAATGATTAGTATAGGGGTGAATATTGCTCATCATACAATATTAAGTAAAGGAGTTTTTTTATCGCAAGGATCAAATATCGGAGCGTCTATTCTTGTGGAGGAAAATGCTTTTTGTGGAATTGCCTCGACA
>JBAYRG010000195.1:0-5960 GCA_041676805.1 Proteiniphilum sp. | reverse complement strand
CTTTTATGGCCGGCTTGATGACCAACCCATCAAAATCTTTCGTGAAAAACAGATTGGACCCGCTCCCGAGTACCAGTTTTTGTTCGTCGGGGAAAGCGCGGATTATATCCGAAAGCTCCGCCGTAGAGAGTGGCTCACAGAACATTTTAGCCGTCGCTTTTGTCCGGAAGGAGTTGTATAGTTGTAGTTGTTCGTTATATCTGATGATCATTACGGGAAGAGGTGTAATATCGAAATGCAAATATAGCAAAAGCCGAGAGAAAAGCCAAACTTGTTTGAGCTTTTCCGAGGCGCATCCGATATTCTGAAAATGTAGCGAATCCTATCCAATTTCCCGCCAACTGATAAATTTCCCGGTAGATAATTGGAAATTGGCATCTCCCCCAAAGACTACAGATAGAGCATCATCAGGAATTTTACTGAACGACTGGAAATACTTGAGTCCCCGGAAAAATTCGGATTTAAGCGTGGCGGCTGATTTAATTTCAATTGCTCGTAAATTGGCTCCTTCTTCTATCAATAAATCCACTTCATTTTGGTTAGAATCCCGCCAAAAAGAGAAATTGGGCTCTCTCCCCTCGTTGTAATACTGTTTTACATGTTCGGTAATGACCATGTTCTCAAATAATTCTCCACGAAGATAATGAGTTGAAAGTTGTTCTTCTGTTTTCAGTCCTTCATGGAATCATTTCTTTTTTATGCAAATATATAAATTGATTTTATGTTTTGCATAAAAATCGGAGATAATTTATGTAAATCTATAAATCAACTTTATGAATTGATAGTTTTGTTTATCATGTGTTTTTTTACTGTGATCCAGTATAATAGCTTGTTACAACTCTTATTTCGGCACATACCCGCTTTCTTCTATGATCTTTTTCGCTTTATCCGAGCAAATTAACTGATATAATTTGTAGGTCATCGAATTTTTGTCGCTGTCGGAGCGGATTGCCGTAAAAACTTCGGTCGTATAGGGATATGACCGGTTTCTGATCGCTTGCTGTGTCGGGACAATTCCGTCAATCTCCAGTTGATTGACAAGATCGGGCTCCACAAAAGTGCGATAGTAATAATAAAGTGAATAGCATATTCCGCTTTCATCATACCTGAGCATGGCAAAAGGACCTGCCATTCCAGTCAATGTCATGTAATCCCATTTCGGCATTTCAAGACCTTTCATCACGATTGTTTCCATCTTTTCTTGGCTACCCGAATTGGGTTCCCTTATATAGGGGGTTATAGCAAGATCTCTTCCGCCAACCTCCTTCCAATTGGTGATTTCGCCCATGTAAATAGCCCGTATCTGCTCTTTCGTGAGCGACTTGACGGGATTATTCTTATTGGTGATAAAGATAAATCCATCCAGGGCAATGGGTGTTTCAAGGAGTGTTACCCCCTTTTCGTCTGCTTCGGCTTTTTCATCCCTCGAAATACTCCGTGAAGTGACAATCAGGTCAACCTCCCCGTTGATAAGGTTAGTAAATGCACCGTGCGTAGTAGAAACCCGGAGATCCCGGAAAAATTCACGAGAGCCGGGCAGATCATCATATTGAATATTTAAATCGTAATATCCTCCGAATATCATGTTTTCCTGCCAATCATAACCCATACCCAATAATTTGCAAGCGATGAGCGATTGGAGAATTTGCGTTGAAGTGGAACAGTCCACCTTCGGATAGTTGTCCATAGTAATACCTTCAATCAGGAATGGATCAGGCAGATCATCTTTTGAACATCCCATTAAAACACACAGGAATAGCATAATAGCCTTCAATGTTTTCTTCATAATATTAATAATAAAATTGATATAACCTCTATCTGTCTCCTCTCCTTGATACGCGAATTCGAGTATTTAAATAATTCGGAATCAATCTCTTCTCATTAATAAAGATGAAAAAAAAGAAAAACGTTGCGTCATGTTTGATTAAATTAGGTGAAAATGCAGATAAATACAAGAGGGGTAATTTTCCTTAAAATATCAACAAGTCCTGTTATTTGGTCTCTTATTTATCCGGATTCATTATCAGATAAGTTTTCGTCTCTCAATTCAATAACTATTACCTTATTATTGACATTCTACTAATTGATTTTCCTAATCTTAACAAAATTATCACTCATATATGGTTATGTGATTCTCTTTTTACTTGCTTTCGGATGAGATGTTGTCTTTTATTTCCTAAATTTGTCTTTTAAACAAAACGTGATTTGTAGGGATAGGATTTTATATTAAATTGTATGTATAAATAAGTGTGAACCATTTAATTGTAGATAATAAAGAAGAAGTATAATATGGCGAAGAGAAACGGGAACCCAACGGAGGAACCTTTGGAGAAACAACTTTGGAAAACGGCTGATAAGTTGCGTAAAAATATTGATGCTGCTGAATACAAGCATATAGCATTGGGACTAATCTTCTTGAAATATATCTCCGATGCTTTACCAGAGACCACTTGGCGATTGTGCAAGATGAATGATAGTTCACAGGTAAAGTGGAACAACGAAGGCTCTTTTCTCAATGATGCTCATAAAGATTTGAAAGCCGATTATATCATAGCCAATCCCCCTTTTAATGTAAGTGACTGGGAAGGAGATCTATTGCGTAAAGATGGACGATGGTAATATGGTGTACCTCCGGTTGGAAATGCCAATTTCGCATGGTTGCAGCATTTTATTTATCATCTGGCACCAAATGGACAAGCTGGAGTTGTGCTGGCAAAAGGAGCATTGACCTCTAAAACTTCGGGTAAAGGAGAAATCCGTAAAGCATTAATCGAAGCCGGATTGATAGATTGCATCGTGAATCTTCCCGCTAAATTATTTCTCAATACGCAAATCCCCGCAGCACTATGGTTTCTAAGTCGTAACCGTACTAATGGGAAATTCCGAAACAGAAGTGGAGAGATACTGTTTATCGATGCACGTAATCTTGGCCATTTGATTAACCGCCGTACACGTGAACTCTCGAATGGTTCGGAGAATCCGGAGGATAATGATATTGAGAAGATAGCCGGCACTTATCATAATTGGCGTAATCCGGATGGACAATACGAAGATATAGCAGGTTTTTGTGCTTCCGTACCTATTGCAAGAGTAAAAGAGTTGGATTATGTACTCACTCCCGGATGTTATGTCGGCTTGCCGGACGAAGAGGACGATTTCAATTTTGCAGAACGATTTACTGCCTGAAAGCCGAGTTTGAAACCCAATTGGAAGAAGAGTCCATGCTGAATAAACTGATTGCGGTGAACTTAGGGAAAATTAAAATGCTGGCAGAATGAGTAAGACAGTTGAAATATCACAACATCAAATCGAAAACAAAATCTTCACGATTCGTGGGAAGCAGGTGATGCTGGATAGGGATTTGGCAGAGTTGATCAGAAAAGCCAAGAAATCCATTATACTAATTGATAATTATATAGATGAGAGCGTTCTGCAACTTTTTATAAAATGGCGTGAAAACGTATCGGTGACAATTTACACCAAAAGCATTACAAAAATATTAGCACAGGATTTGGAAAAGCACAATGCTCAATATCCCAAAATTGAAATAGAAATTTTTACCAAAGCACACGACCGCTTTTTAATGATCGATAAAAAAGAGCTTTACCATATCGGAGCTTCATTAAAAAATTTAGGCAAAAAATGGTTCGCTTTTTCCAGAGTGGATAGCTTTATGCGAGGAAGTATTGAATAAATTAAAAGGATAAATTATGGCAAAAGAAAGAACCCAACAACCGAATAATTTGTTTGAGCAAATCAAAAATACAGATGAAAATGGCAACGAGTTTTGGATGGCTAGACAATTATCTAAAGCGTTAGAATACACCGATTTTAGAAACTTTAACGGTGTAATTGAGAAAGCGAAAGAAGCTTGTAAAAACAGCGATCAAGCAGTAGAAAACCATATCGTTGAAGCCAACGAGATGGTTGCTATTGGTTCTGGTGCTGAAAGATTATTACCAAGTTATAAACTCTCTCGTTACGCTTGTTATCTGATTGTCCAAAACGCCGATCCATCTAAAGAAGTAGTGGCTTTAGGACAAACCTATTTTGCGGTACAAACCCGTTTGCAGGAAATAAGCCAAATGGAGGAATACAACCGTTTGACAACCGAAGATGAAAAGCGATTGTTCCTTCGCAATGAAATGGCTAAACACAATATACAACTTGCTACCGCAGCCAAAAACGCAGGTGTAATAGAACCATTAGATTATGCTATTTTTCAAAACCATGGCTACAAAGGTTTGTATGGAGGATTAGATGCCAAAGCCATTCATAAAAGAAAAGGATTAGAGAAAAATCAGCAGATACTTGACCACATGGGTAGTACCGAATTGGCAGCCAATCTTTTTCGAGCTACTCAAACCGAAGAAAAACTAAAAAAAGAGAACATAAAAGGTAAGCAGAAAGCCAACCAAACTCATTATGAAGTAGGCAAAAAAATAAGAAAAACCATACAGGAATTAGGAGGTGAAATGCCTGAAAATCTACCGACAGAAGATAGCATCAGAAAGATTGAAAAGGCTAAAGAGCCAAAACAATTAAAACCTAAGAAAAATGAATAAGGTAAAACAAGATTTCTTGCAGTGGAAAGAAGAGTGCTTAGTGATGTTGTAGACGTACAGACAGGTCCATTCGGTAGTCAGTTGAAAAATGAACAATATATAATTGGTGGCACGCCTGTAGTTGCCTTTTTCCAAGCAGTGAAAGCTCGACTTGTAAAATTCGAGTCTACAGGTTCAGGGCGTTCTAACGAGGAGTTAGAAACAACAATCCGCTAAATGATAGACAAGGCTTTGGTGAGCGAGCAGGTGATTGATCTGTTTGATGCTGCCGGAATTAAAAAGCCGGATATATCGATATTGTCGCGATGAATACCGAAGCCAATGCGATGGGATTAACCGATTTCGAGTATGCTTTTTACACTGCTGTTGCCGATAATGAGAGTGCCCGGGAATTGATGCAGAAAGATAAGTTAAAGGAGCTGGCTGTTGTGTTGACTGAAACGATACGTCAAAATGCTTCTATCGATTGGATGATAAAAGAAAACGTGAAGGAAAAACTGAAAGTAGCCGTCAAGCGTTTACTTAGAAGATACGGATATCCGCCCGATATGCAGATGTTGGCCACGGAAACTGTATTAAGGCAAGCGGAAATGATTGCCGAAGAATTGACGAAAAAAAAATGATATGGTATGAGCATCAAAGAAATCATAAAACAGACTGAAGGCAGACGGTTAGTTCAAGGAAACTCTCCCTGAGAATAATAGCATCATTGTCTTTGCAAATGATGACGGATACCGTTTAAATACCGAAATAAAAGAGGTCGGAAATGGAGCCTATTTTTATTTGGTCCAAAAATAGAGCTGGCAGATTTATCGCTTTAAGGGTGAGAAAAATGGCAGTCAGAAAGAGTAAACCGTAAATTCCTCCGGAGATATGTGCGGAGTGGTTGATACGCCCTGCCTGTTTCCTGTCGAGATAAAAGGAGACCAGCAGGAAAATGATGGCGAAAAGAAAGGCGGGGAGCATGACAGGGATAAACATGATTCCCATGAAATTCATCGGATTGACCAACACATAGGCGAAAACTATGGCCGAAACTGCTCCGGAAGCGCCGAGACCCCGGTAAGCACGGTTGTTCTTCTGTTTGAAATAGGTTGGAAGGATGGATATGGCCAATGATGAGATGTAGAGGAGAATAAAACAGATGGAGCCGGTGTTGCTGCCGAGCGCCGACTTGCATATCCTTTCCACATCCATTCCGAAAAAGTAGAGGGTAAACATGTTAAAAATGAGATGGGGGTAGTCGGCGTGAATCCCTCCGTAGGTGAAAAGCCTGTACCATTCTCCTGCCTTGACCTTTTGTGGGTCAAATATCAGTCTATCCATCAGGTTGTTGTCTCTGAAAGCCTTGATGGAGAGAAGGATCGTGAGAATGATGATAGTGATGGTAATCAT
>JBAYRG010000194.1:0-5979 GCA_041676805.1 Proteiniphilum sp. | reverse complement strand
GCTTCGGCCTGCTTGGAGATGGCGTGTTGCAATACCGTCTTACCGGTACCGAAAGCTCCCGGAATAAATCCCGTTCCTCCTTCCACGATGGGGTTCAGGGTGTCGATAGAACGAACTCCTGTCTCCAGCAGCTTGAAGGGACGGGGTTTTTCCTTGTAAGCGGTAAGCGGTATTTTTACCGGCCAGCGCTGGATCATGTTCAGTTCGGTTGTCCGGCCGTTGCTGTCCTCCACCACAGCGATGGTTTTATAGATATTGTAATCACCTTCTTGAGTGATACTTTTTATTGTGTATTCTCCTTTCATGGTGAAAGGTACCATGATCTTGTGAGGTTGAAAATTCTCATCCACCTCTCCCAGCCACGATCCGGCGATTACTTTGTCGCCCGGTCGGGCAATTGGCTTGAAATGCCATAATTTCTCTTCATCGAGCGGGAAGGTGTAATCACCCCGTTTCAGAAAGATACCTTCCATCTTGTCGAGGTCATTCTCTAATCCATCGAGGTTACGTTGCAGCAGACCCGGCCCCAACACCACTTCGAGCATGTGGCCCTGGAACTCCACTTCTGTGCCGACGGTCAACCCGCGGGTGCTTTCGAATACCTGCACGTAGACGTTGTTGCCGACCACCTTGATCACCTCCGACATCAAACGGGTGCCGTCGAGGTTGATATAGGCGATCTCGTTCTGGGCTACCGCTCCGTCTACTTCCACAATAACGAGATTGGAAATAATCCCTTTAACTACTCCTTTTGTTAGCATATATGATTTAATTTCATTTAGTCGTTTTGAGTCGCCTTCGCTCCTCGTTTGTTAATTGAGTCGCCTTCGCTCCTCAATTTTCAATTTTCGCAATGGCATAATCCAAGCAAGTTTGCCTTCTGCCCGTATTGCTTAACGAAAACGTTGTTTGTCTGTTCTTTTAAAGATCCTCCGGCTGTTGGATTTCATTTTTCAGCTGGGTGATCAGTTCCCGGAAAACGCGTTCTCCCTCTTCGGCGTTGAGGCTTACCCACCGCTCCAATATCCTGAGTTTGCAGAGATAGGCGAAGATATATTCGATATTGAAATAGTCGAACAGGGTGTTGTCTTCGAGCCAGTTCCACCGGAACTTATCGATTTTTCGTTCCCGTTCATAGATATCCGGTTCTTCGGCAATCCGCAGGAGATCATCATAATAATCGAGTTCACGGCTGATCCCGAAATCACGCGCGTTGGCATTTTCCCTGATCAGGTTGGCGATCTCGTTATTGCCGACGACTACCTGGATGACATCCATTCCATATTTCCTTGCGAAGAGGGCGGAGAGGATATTGCCGATATTGAGGTTCATTTCAAACCAACCGGCGATCAGGCTGTTCCTTACCCCCATCCCGTAGTCCGCATACAAGGAGCTGATAAGATCCTCCAGCGTTTTCAGGTGCCCGGTTATCTCTTCATCGAGCGATGCCCTGACAGCCTTTTCGAAATAGGGTGGCACCTGCTTGTTCTCTATGGTATCTCCCTCCTTCACCCGTTGAATTACCTCCTCTATTTCGGCATGCGAGAGTATCCCCCGGTTTCCCATTTCACTCTCTTTCTTCTCCAATAGCCGGAAAAGGTTGTCGTTGTCGTAAGAGAGAAAATAGGTCTCCATGAGTTTCTTATCCTCCGGTGCAATGGCTTCGTCGAGCATCTCCCTGAACTCTTCCATTGAGAAGGGTAACTTCATGCTATCGAAAGAAAAATCGGGTAACCCGGATATGAAATAATAATATTGATTCTTGGAAATCATAGGCAAAACCAATCCCTAAGAAGAGATCGGTGAGGATTTTCAGTTTCTAAAAAAGAAGTTGTTGGATTTGAGGGCGTAAAAATTCTTTGAAGTAGTTGACAAACTCCTCTTCCCCAAATCTCACTTTGTAGGAACCATCTTCAGGCACGAGGGTGAATCCGGTCTTGATGCCATTCACCGATTCGATTTTCAACCCTTTGTCGAGTAGCCCTTTCGCTTGTGAAGCGATATAGGATTTGAGTTCCTCCGGATTTTCAACACCGACGGTCAGTGTGTCGTTCTTCGACCAGTTTTGGACCAGTTCAAGAATCAACTGCTGCATAAATGATTTGTCTTCAACCGCTGCTTTTACCTGTGTGGCAGATAACTTGTCAGTCACCAGATTGATGATTTCCGTCTTTAACGCTTCAGAAGATTGAACGGCATATAATTTGAGTTCTGCCTCGCTGTTTTTTTTCAGTTCCACACTCTCCTTTTGAGCGGAAGAGAGTAGCTCTTCGGCTTTGGCGTGTGCCGCATCCAGTATCTGTTGCCGTTGTACCTGTGCTTCTGCAATAATTTTTTCGGCTTCTTCTTTGCCCTTTTCCACGCCTTCCGCGTAAAGTTTAGAAGTAAGTTCCTGAATCTTATCCATATATTAATTTGTAATAAGGGTTCATTAACATTGATAAGTCCCGTTGTAGGATATTGATTATCAATCTTTTTATCACTGTAAATTTTGTAAACTCACAAATTTACAAAAAAAGAATGTATAATTGACGCCATATTATTTCAAAAAACCCAGAATATTATATTAATAACAGATTTTCACCTTGTTTTAAAAAAATGAAAATTGATGAGATCGTTATAATTTTGAATTTTTTTTAACCGGTTATGTTATGCAAAGTTATGATATGATGAAGTGATTTCAATATTTATTCAGGCTGAAATGGAGAATTCAGCGGCTGAACCATACATAATGGATCCTCATTTTTTTGTTTTGAGAGATATGTTCCGGTAAATTTCAGGAATATCCTCTTTTACACTAATTTTGTGGCGATGGACAAAAGAATTTTCAGGCTTGCCCTTCCCAATATAATCACCAATATTACTGTTCCCTTGTTGGGGATGATTGATATAGCCATTGCCGGCCATCTTGGATCGGTTGTTTATATCGGCGCCATTGCGCTTGGGGCGAATATTTTTAATATGATCTACTGGAATTTTGGATTTCTGCGGATGAGTTCCAGTGGTTTTGCCTCGCAAGCGTTGGGTGCCCGGAATTTTCCTGAGGTGATGAATGCCTTTATCCGTTCGTTGGCGATTGGACTGGGAGCGGGATCCCTGATCATACTGTTACAATACCCTATCGGCAAGTTAGCTTCCGGCCTGATACAGTCGGGTCCGGAGTCGATAGGACATGTGATGTCCTATTTCCGGATCGTGGTATGGGGAGCGCCGGCGGTGTTGGGTATGTATGCTTTCAAGGGATGGTTTATTGGTATGCAGAATGCAAGAATCCCGATGATCGTTGCCATTACAAATAATTTGCTGAATATTCTCTTGAGCTTGCTTTTTGTGTTTGGCTTCGGGATGAAGATCGAAGGGATTGCGCTGGGAACCACACTTTCACAGGTCGTCTCGCTGATGGTGGCAACCGGTTTCTGGTGGAAGTATTACCGCCGCTTGCGGAAGTATATCCGAAAGGAGACCATTTGGGATAGGCCGGCGATACGGGAATATTTCAGGGTGAACAGTGATATTTTTGTCCGTACTTTCTTATTGACCCTGGTGACCACTTTCTTCACTTTCGCATCTTCGGGAATGGGAGAAACCATATTGGCCGTGAATGCCTTGTTGATGCAGTTCTTCATGTTTTTTTCCTATTTTATGGATGGCTTTGCCTATGCGGGTGAAGCACTGACCGGCCGGTTTTATGGGGCAAAGAACCGGGAATACCTTCAATGGATGATCCGCAGGATCTTTTTCTGGGGATTGATGGTGAGCCTCGCTGCAGTAGTGGTCTATATGCTCTTCCCGGATCCGATATTGCATATCATGACCAACGATCTTGCTATTATTGCGCAGACCAAAGAGTTTATGTTTTGGACAGTGTTGATCCCTTTGGCCGGATTTGCCGCATTCTTGTGGGATGGTATCTTTATCGGCGCGACCGCCTCTGCCGAGATGCGCAACGCGATGATCCTTTCGTCTGCCGTCTTTTTCATTTGTTATTTTATCATGACGCCATTATGGGGAAACAACGGCCTCTGGCTGGCGTTTATCCTCTACCTTCTTGTACGTGGCGCTACGCAGACCCTTTGGGCGAAGAAAGCGCTCCATTAAAATCAATCCCCAAAGTCAAGGATAAAAAATATTGTGGGTATCTGTTGCTACTTTCATAGATAAATTGTATTTTTACCATTATTATCTATGGAAAATGTGTAAAAAATCACACTTTCCATATTAAAAATGTGATAATTATGAAAATTCGCAGAGATATTATTGATTATCTATATCGATGGAAAGAGAGTGGTGACCGTAAGCCCATTCTTTTAAGAGGAGCACGGCAGACAGGTAAGACCTGGATTATGAGAGAGTTTGGGAAAGAATACTTTGACTATACTGCGGAGTTTAATTTTGATAAGGTAGAGGAATTGAATAATATCTTTGAGAAGACCAAGGATATAAAAAGGATATTAAAAGAGTTGGCTTTATTTATCGAGGTACCGCTTGAACCTGGAAAAACGTTGATCATATTGGATGAGATTCAAATGAGCGAAGGTGCATTGAATAGCCTTAAATATTTTTGCGAGGATGCTCCGGAGTACCATGTGATCGCTGCAGGTTCACTATTAGGAGTTGCAATTCGCAAAAAAAAGATGTCAGTTCCGGTGGGAAAAGTAGAGCCTTTGAAAATGTATCCGGTCACCTTTAAGGAATTCTTGCGGATTTCAGATGAAAAAAGCTATGACTACATCAATGCAATGAGTAAAGTGGAAGTGTTGCCGGAAATTATTCTAAATAGGTTGAAGCTTGAGTATAAACGTTACCTTATTTGCGGAGGTATGCCGGAGGCTGTGACAACATTGTTGGCAAACAGAGGAATTCAGGCTGTAGAAGATACGTTGCAGGGTATTCTGGATTTATATACACTTGATTTCTCCAAATATGTCTCTGCATCCGAGATCCCACGTATTAATGCTCTTTGGAACTCTTTGCCATCTCAATTGGCCAAAGAAAATCGCAAGTTTGTTTATCGGGTAGTCAAGTCGGGTGCACGGGCTCGCGAATATGAAGATGCTTTGCTTTGGCTTGAAGAAGCTGGTCTTATATACCGTGTTTTCAATATTTCTAAACCGGGACTTCCGTTGAGAGCTTATCAGGATATATCTGCTTTTAAGGTGTATGCTTGCGACTGTGGCCTGTTAAGGCGTCTGGCGAAATTATCCCCTGAAGTTATTCTTTCTGATAGTTCCGGCTATACTGAATTTAAGGGAGCACTAATGGAAAATGCTGTTTTGCAATCTTTTGTAAATCAGTTTGATGGAATACCATCCTATTGGAGTTCAGGGAACATGGCAGAGATAGATTTTATATTACAGTTGGGGATGGATATTATTCCGGTAGAAATAAAATCGGATATGCGTGTCAGTGGTAAAAGTCTTTCTGTCTACACGAATAAGTATAATCCCTCCTATAGAATCCGTTTTTCCATGAATAATCTCAAGGAGAACGGAGGTCTGTTGAGTTGTCCTATTCCATTAGTTGATTGGTTGTTGAAGATTATGAATGTTTGGAAATAAACAGATCGAAGCTGCGGCTCCTATTGCTATCAATTAGAAATGCCACTCATAAAACATCTACTCATCATTATTTGAAAGAAAAGGGTAGGATTCAAATTCTTTTTATGATTATTTAACCCGATTATTTTTACGAAATATTTTGTTTGTTACGATAAAGTCGTAGATTTGCATTATTATAGATAAAAGAAATATGGAACGTTTAACTCACCAGGAAGAAAATGTAATGTTGCATGTGTGGCAACTCAATGAATGTGCTATTAAGGATGTAGTAGACAGGATGGAAGATCCGAAACCGCCGTATACCACGGTGGCATCTATCTTTAAGAATCTTGAGAATAAAGGATATCTTATAAAGAGACGATTTGGGAATGTGAAGGTATTTAAGCCCATGATATCGGAATCGGCCTATAAGAGGCATTTT
>JBAYRG010000193.1:0-5980 GCA_041676805.1 Proteiniphilum sp. | reverse complement strand
GCCTTGATAGTCGTACCCGCTGATTTGACCGCTTCCCGCACTTTCCGCAACCTTTCGCAGAGTTGGTTGACAAGGTGGGCGATCTGCATCAGTTCATAATAATTCCTCATGGCTGTGAAATGTTGTAAGCGGAATCAGAAAATACAGTAAAAACGGCAACGTCAGTGCAGTGAAAATGGCAACAATCGTACAGTAAAAATGGCAACAACAGTGCAGTGAAATCGGCAACAATAGTGCAGTAAATAATTATTAACCCGACCTTTGAGGTCATAACAATAAAACAATCGCGTTATGACAGACAAAGATCGCAAAGCACAAAACCGATTTATTATGTACGATCAAATTCACAAGTTCCGCAACGAGGAACACAAGTCAATCCAATGGATTGCGGATTATCTGGGAGTCAATTTCCGGACGGTAAAGAAATACCTTCAGATGGACCGCCTTGATTTTGAGAAATTCTCGGAGAAGGTCACCGGCAAGTCATTCATTCTGGATCCCTACATCCCATTCATCGTGGACAGGCTCGGACGGTTTCAGGACACACCCGCGGCTCAGATGCATGACTGGCTTAAGGAGTGCTTCCCGGATTTTCCCAAAGTGGCGCCAAGGACGGTGTACAACTTCGTGATGAAAATGCGCCGGGATTACAATCTCCCCAAATTGTCAATGAACGACCGGCAGTACCAGGCATTACCGGAGACCCCTCCGGGCAAATATGCCCAAGCGGACTTCGGGCAGGCCACGCTACGGCGGGGTGACGGAACCCGCGTGAAAGTTCACTTCATGGTGATGCTCCTATGCCACAGCAGGTACAAGCACGCGTGGTTCCAGGACAAGCCGTTCACGAGCGAGACGGCGAGTATCGCCCATGAGAAGTCATTCGACTATTTCCACGGCATACCGGAGTATGTCATCTACGACCAGGACGCCGTATTCCTCCACGATGAAAACATAGGGGACTACCGCATGCCCGCGGTATTCGACAGCTACGTCAAGAGCCGTCCGTTCAAAGTGATTTTTTGCCGTCCGGGAGATCCGGAAAGCAAGGGAAAGGTCGAGAATGTGGTAAAATATGTCAAGCACAACTTCCTGCTAAACAGGCAATACAGCACCTTGGAGAATCTCCAGGGTGAAGTGGAGGCGTGGCTTGGCAGGACCGGCAACGCGATGATCCACGGCACCACGTGCAAAGTCCCGTACGAGCAATGGTGCAAGGAATGCAGGGAGCTGACGCCGTACACTCCGGTAACGGGTTTTCCAATAGATGAAGGACAAAAAGTCCTCAAGACGAACAGCATCAGGCACGGGGGAAACACCTATTCACTTCCCGTGGGCACCTATAAGGGGGACGGCACAAGGGTATATTTGACAGAAGAGGGCGGGGATCTTATCATCAAGGACGCTGACGGGAAAACAATAGCCCGGCATCTCATTCCGGCAGGGAGGGGGCACACCGTGATAAACAACAACCACCAACGGGACCGTTCCGTCAGCATCGACTCCTATGCCGTCCAGACCGCGGGGCTGTTCACGGACAAGACGGTGGCGGCATCCTTCATCTCCGAATTAAGGACACGTTATCCCAGATATATCAGGGACCAGCTGGCGACACTGCAAAGTTGCATCATCAAATATGGGCAGCCGGCGGCGGATGACGCCTTGGCGGCATGCCTGAAAAACAAACTCCACAGCGCCACCGACTTCAAGTCGGTAATCTCGGCCAATCCCCTTTTAGAAGCGGGTGAGAAGCCGCCCATAAAGCCATTGGGCGACGAGAGGGCAAGGTTGATGGCCAACTTCGCTCCCGGCAAGTCATCCATCGACACATATGAAAACCTTTTTGAAACAGTGTGACATGAGACAGGATGACAAACTTGCCGCCATACGCGGTTACGCCAAGAGGCTCAAGCTCACATGGCTGGCGTCGAACATAGACGGGGCGGCGATAGACGCGCAAAAGCAATCCCCGAGCTACGACGACTTCCTGTTGAACATACTCAGGGAAGAGGTGGCCGGCCGTGAATACCGGTTGAAACAGCTCAGGTACAAGAATGCCAGGCTGCCGATGGCGCACCAGCTTGACCGGTACGATTTTTCCATCTCCAACGGGCTGGGCAACACGCAACTGAACCAGCTCAGGGAGCTGCATTGGGTGGAGGAAGGCTTCAACCTCATGCTTGCCGGACCCTCAGGCGTGGGAAAGACATACATAGCCGCCGGCTTATGCGCGGATGCCATCGAAAATGGCTACAAGGCATACTTCAGGAGCATGGAAGAAGTACTCTCCACCCTCAGGATGAAAGATATGGTTTCTTGTCACAAAAAGGAATACAAGAACCTGTGTTCCGCCCAGATAATAGTCATAGACGACCTGATGAACATAACAGTGGACCGTGAGGAAGGCAACATGCTCTTCGCCTTCATCAACTCGCTGTATGAATCCACTTCATTCATAATCACCACCAACAGGTCCCCGGCGGAATGGGCCGGAACCCTCAATGACGAGGTGCTGGCCACAGCCATACTCGACCGCTTGTTATACAAATGCGAGCTCATCCAACTCTCAGGGAAAAGTTACAGGATGTCAAACCGGAGAACCATCTTTGAGAACAAGGAAACAAACAAGAAACATTAAAAATGAACCGGAATGAAACCAGTCAATCATAAACGTCTCACCAGGGCGCTTGACGACTTCAGGGAGACAGAAAAAGAATACTATCAGGCGCGTTCGCAATGTGCCGATGAAGGCGGGATAAACAGGTTGTACGACTTTTATCAGTTCGCCACGGAGCATCTTGCGTCGACTCTTCAAAAAGTGCTGGAAGATGAGAAATGACGAGTCCCAGTTGTTGTGTTGCGGGTTAACCCGCAACACAACAACAATAAATGTATGATTATTGAAATAAAAACTTACCTTTGCAAAGACTGTAGCATTGCTGCCGAAATAACTGTAGCATTGTTGCCGAATCTACTGCAGTATTGTTGCTAAAATCACTGCACTCTTAAATGCCGAAATCACTGCACTCTTGGATGCCGTTTACACTTTTTCTGTTTTACATTAAACGTAAGGACTTTTTTTAAGTCTTATGTTACAAATATGCTTAATGCGCTTCAAAAGCATTGATAAAAACGAATAAAAAATAAATTTATATGAAACAAGCATGATAATCATTATCACACAGGGACAAGATTAAAAGCGAGTTCCATATGATACATTTGAAAATTAATAATTTTAATCATATGAAACGAGCATGAAAATGATTTCACCCAAGTTCATGATTATCGCGAGTTCCATACACCAAAATGTAAAAAATAAAATAATCGTATGAAAAGAAATGTATTTAAAACAGTTGTTGCATCATTGCTTTTTGTAGCTGTTTTATTAGGAGGATATTCCTGTTCTGATGATGGACCTTATTATCCTGATGATTATCTGACGGAGGCTCAGGTAAGGAGAATGATCGAAGATGCGTTGAGGGAAAATAATAAGCAACTCGAATTTACGAACTGGGAGATTGTGAATATTACAGTAGAAGAAGGACAGTGGCATTGGGATGATCAAGCCAAACGTTATGAAGCGGTATACCAACTACCCGAACTGAACGAAGATATTTATGAAATCGGTGCCGTGTTAGGATATGTTTTTATCGGAGAGCAGAATCAAAATGAAGTGCAGAAGTTACTTCCTTATGTGCAATCTTATGATGATGTGGAACCTCCCTATACCGAAACATTTAGTTTTGATATACAACTAAAAAAGGATGGTAAATTGCAGCCTACCGTTGCTTTTTTTATTCAGGCTTCAGACTTGTTTGGAGGGACAGAATTTGAGAAATCTCTCCCTGTTTATAATTTCCGGCTCGTGATGATTTGGTAATCACGCAAACAGCGGCAACGCATCCGCTACGATAAAGGAACTACCGCCGATGAAGATGAGATCATTTTTATCGGCGTTTTCTTTTGCCACTTTTACTGTAATCTTGGAAAAAAGAATGCTAAAGACTGGAAATAGATATAAAAAAATATCAGAATCGTTCAATAAATTCAGAGGCGGTAAGGATGGGGATATCTCCGAAAGGATGTAATTCCAGCAAATGCTTATCTCCGGTAATGATAAATGAAGCATCAGCAGCTATCGCAAGTTCTAAAAACATATTGTCCTTTGGATCGCTACATATATTGATTGTTTCTGTTGGTGAAAAGAAAACGGCATTTGATTCTGTCTTATCCAAAATTCTCAATCGTTCTTCCTCATCAAAAAAATATCGGTCGAATTTCTTTCGAAATAATACATCAATGAATTCTTGGAATACAGCATCCGATAGTGCTAGAGATCCTAATGTGATAGCTCTATTCAGCGCTATTCAACTTACTGAGCGCGATAGCAAAAACGCACTTATAAGGGCATTGGTATCGAAGACGAAAAAATGCTCACTCTTCATCCCGGAGTATTTTTTGGAGAATTTCCTCTGTCAGGCCACGCTCTTCCATCGTCTTTCCAACTTCGTCCAAAAACTGAAGGAATTCTTCGCGCGTATCCGAGAGATCTCTAGCCAGCTTCAGATTGATTTCCTGGGTCAACCGTGCTTTTTTGAGTTGGGAAGTAATACGCCATTTTTTTGCGGTTTCGCTGTCTACTTCCAATATGATTCTTTCCATACTCATCAATGTTATAAGGATATACTATACAATTAACAACAAAGATAATGAAAAGTTATAAATAAAACAGCGGCAATGCATCCGCTACGATAAAGGAACTACCGCCGATGAAGATGAGATCGTTTTTATCGGCGTTTTCTTTTGCCGCTTTTACCGCTTCGGCTACGGTGCTGAAACTCCTACCTTGCAACCCATAGGCTTCGGCCCGATTTGCCACTATTTTTTCATTCAAAGCGCGTTCTATCGATGCTTTGGTAAAATAATAAATGGCTTTCTGAGGTAAGAGGGAGAGTACCGACTCAATATCCTTGTCGTTCGCCATGCCGAATACAATATGAAGCTTGGCAAAATTTTCTGATTTCAACTGTTCCGCCACATAGCGTATTCCGTGAGCGTTGTGTGCGATGTCGCAGATAATTTTTGGTGAAATTTGTAATTGTTGCCATCGTCCTGATAATCCGGTAATATGGATTACGTTGGCGAATCCTTTATATACAGCATCTTTTGGAATTTCATAACCGGTTTCGAGCAGTACTTCCACCGCCGTCAAGACCGTCCGGGCATTTTTGTCTTGTGCCAACCCCTTCAATTCACCTTTTACATCAGGGTAGCCGTCGGCATGAAAAAGCCATCCGGAATCACTCCTCTCCGCTTTAAAATTGTTCATATAAAGCTCTGCAAAGACAAGGGGAGCACTCACCGATTGTGCCTTATCGATGAAAACCTGCGTTACTTCCATGCTTCCCATTTCTCCAATTACCACAGGCGTATACGCTTTTATAATTCCTGCTTTTTCAACAGCAATCTTCGGCAACGTATTGCCCAACTGTTTCATATGGTCGAACCCGATATTGGTAATGATACTGAGGTCGGGAGAGATGATATTGGTACTGTCGAGCCGTCCACCCAGGCCGACCTCGACCACTGCCACGTCTACCTCCTGTTGGGCGAAGTAGAGAAAAGCCATCTCCATGGTCAACTCGAAGAACGAGGGCATTATGGGCTCGAACTGTTCTCTATACTGCTCCACAAAATCTGTCACGAACTCACAGTTGATCATCTTTCCGTCCACACGGATCCTTTCCCTGAAGTCGATCAGGTGAGGAGAGGTATATAATCCCACTTTGTATCCCGATTCCTGTAATATAGCTGCCAGCAAGTGTGAAGTAGATCCCTTTCCGTTGGTTCCTCCCACATGGATAGTTTTATATCGACGATGAGGATGATCGACTATTTTATCCAATGCAAGGCTATTGTCGAGGCCGGGTTTATAGGCCTTATCGCCGATCCGCTGGTATTCGGGCATCTGCTGGTAGAG
>JBAYRG010000192.1:0-5990 GCA_041676805.1 Proteiniphilum sp. | reverse complement strand
TGTAAACGCGACGCCAACAAAAAAGGGCCGATAGGGAAACGGGCTGTTTTACCCAGAAACCGGACTTTAGCAGTCTGCATATTTTCTAAAAAACGGTCGCCCTGAAAGCAGATATATTCGTGACGGTCGAGGATAGCTTTCACCCGGAAAATATTCGACAGGCCGTCTGTCTCATCGAGCGGGAGCAGATTGTAATCCCGGCCCTCACTGTGCTGTTCGAGCATCTCTTTGATTTTCCGGTATTCGGCATCGAGCATGGCTATATGCATCTTCTTACCCCATTTGTCAAAAAAAGGAGTGCCGATTTCCCAGTTCCCCACGTGAGCGCTCACCATAATGGCGCCTCTCTCCTGGTCCAGTATCTCCAGAAAACGGGAATAGGATTCATCAAAAACAAACTGATACCGCTCTTTTTTTCCTGCCGAAACAGCAACCTTATCGATCAGCGTCTGCCCGAAACGGTAATAATTGGCAAACAGGAACAGGGACGAGCCAATACGGTCTTTCTTTAAAATATTCCGGGCGTACCACCACGATGCCGCAGTGGCCTTCGGAGCAAAAGGGATGAAATAGATAACGACAAAAGCCAAAAAAACATAGGCGAAACGTATCCCCAACCGGTCAATCAGAAAAATAAAAAACCGATAGCCGAAAGATCCTCCGCGTGTTTTTCCACTCCATTTCTTGTCGTTATTGTGCCTCATTCATTTTAGATTCTACAAAGTTATAGAAGTCTTGAAAAGTGGCTATCTCCCTGAAATCAGCAGCTTTCGGCGTGAAGTGAAAATTTTGTTCTATCAGTACTACCATATCTACCAGGTCGAGACTATCCAGGTCGAGCGTCTCCATCAGATGCGCTTCGGGCGTAATGGTCTCGACATCCACTTCGAATTCCTCTGCCAGATTTTCATTAATAAGTTTGATCAATTCCGTTTTATCCATGTTTAAATATGAGATGATTGAGTCTGTTATTTTTTGAATTTCTTGATTATCAACGATGAGTTGGTCCCACCAAAACCAAATGAATTCGATAAAAAAGTATCGAACGAATGATCTACTGTCTCTGATGAGATGTTGAGCGGGGGGGCATCATCATCGGGTTGTTCAAAATTGATGGTGGGAGCGATAAAGTCATTTTGCATCATCAACATCGAGTAGACCACTTCACTCGCACCGGCCATCCACATTTCGTGTCCGGTCATTGCCTTGGTGGATCCCACATAAGGTTTATGACTGCCAAAAACTGCATCAATGGCCTTGGCTTCATTCAGGTCTCCCACAGGTGTGGAGGTGGCATGTGCATTGAGATAGCCGATCTCCCCGAGTGAGATGCCGGCATCAGCTATCGCCCTCTCCAGAGAACGTTTTGGTCCATCTACATTGGGCACTGAAATATGGTTCCCATTCGAAGAAAATCCATATCCCACCACCTCGGCAAGAATAGGCGCGCCACGCCTGACTGCCGAATCGTAACTCTCAAGAATAAGGGTAGCCCCGCCACCGCTCGGCACCAAGCCGTCGCGGCTCCTATCGAACGGACGGGATGCCTTTGCCGGTTCATCTTCACGTACCGAAAAGGCTGAAAGCCCATCGAAACTGCCAATGGAGAATAGATTTACCTCCTGGGCCCCACCACATACGATACAATCCTGAAATCCCTGTCTGATAAGCAGGTAACCGACGCCTATAGCATGCGAGCCACTCGCACAAGCACCGGAAACAGTGAAATTGATCCCTTTCAGCTTGAAAATTACCGACAAGTTCATGGTGATGGTGGAATTCATACTCTGAAAAATAGAGCCTGAACCGACCAGTGCCGTGTTCTTCTTCTGACGGATAATATCACAAGCCTCAATGACCGGTTGGGCGGAACTGTCATTACCGTAGAGGATGCCCACTTCATTGTCTTCTAAAAAATCATTGTCGATTCCTGCCTGCTCAAATGCCTCTAAAGTAGCCATATAGGCATATTTCCCCTGCTCGGGAATACCGGCGCGTTGACGACGGTCGAGCAGTTTTTTCAGGTCAGGTACTTCAAGTATACCCGTGAGTCCTGAACGAAAGCCGAATTCCTTTCGTACAGGATCAAACCCGACACCCGATTTCCCCTTATATAAAGATTGACGAACTTCTTCTTTGTTTTTTCCGATACAGGAATAGATCCCCATTCCCGTGATGACTACTCTGTTCATATAATGAATTGACGATTACGTATAAATCCCTCCATTGATTGAAATCACTTCGCCGGTAATGTAACCGGCTTCTTTGGAAGCCAGAAAACCGACAAGCGACGCCACCTCCTCGGGTGTCCCGAATCTTCCGCAAGGGATCATTTTTTTTAGTTCGTTTTCATCCAAATCCTGAGTCATATCCGATTTGATGAAACCCGGAGCTACCGCATTCACGGTAACCCCTTTCTTTGCCACTTCCTGGGCAAGTGCTTTGGTTCCGGCGATCACACCGGCTTTGGATGCGGAATAATTTGTCTGACCCGGCATCCCTTTTATACCCGACAAAGATACGATATTCACGATTCGCCCAAAACGTTTCACCAGCATATTCTTCACCAACAGGCGAGTAATATTATAAAATCCGTTGAGACTGACATTGACTACGCTGTCCCACTCCTCCGGTTCCATCCAGAGCATCAGGTTGTCTTTGCGGATACCGGCATTATTGACAAGCACTTCAATATATGCGTCGGGATGATTTGCTCCCCACTCATTCAACACGGTATCCGCCTGTTCCCGGTCAGCCACGTCAAAACGGAGCAAATCACCATTGGAACCCGCATTACGAACAGCTTCCAGTGTCTGCTCCGCCCCTTGTGGGCTGTTGTTATAATTGATCAAAACGTTGTAACCCATCAATGCCAGGCGAATGCAGATTGCCCGCCCGATACCCCGGCTACCGCCTGTTACAAGTGCATATTTTGTCATGATACAATACTTTTTGTCTTCAGATATTCAACAATCCGGTTAATATCCTTGTATCTGGGTTTATCATCCACAAATGTAGGAAAAAAACTTCTGATTTCTTGATAAACTTCCCGACTCTTCGGGGATAATTTCTCCACCGCCTCTAAACAATCAATAGCCTGGACAATAGCCATATAATGAATTGCCATCACCTGAAATCCGTTTTCAATCACTGTCTTGGCAAGTAACGCCGAGTTGGTGCCCATACTTACGATATCCTGGTTGTCGTTATTGTTGGGAATGCTATGCAGGTACATCGGATAAGAGAGTGTCTGGTTCTCAGCAGTGGTAGATGTCGCGGTAAACTGCATGGCCTGCATTCCGTAGTTGAGTCCCAGCGTACCCAGGTTGACAAACGGCGGAAGAATTTCGTTCACTTTGTCGTGCATCAGGTAATTGAGTTGACGCTCCATCAGCATAATCATCTTGGTGACGGCAATTTTCAGCTTATCCATCTCGAAGGAGATATAGTCGCCGTGAAAATTCCCACCGTGATAGATATTCTCTGAGGAATAGTCTACGATCGGATTGTCGCTTACCGAATTAAGTTCATCGATAACTACCTTCTCCACATTCATCATTGTATCCCACACGGGACCAATCACTTGCGGCACACACCGGAGCGAATAGAAAGGTTGGATTTTCTGATTGAAATGGGAAGCTTTTGTTCCGTTATAGAGTTCCTTTTTGCGGTTTCGGAGCAAGTGGCTCTCTTTGAGCCACTCACGCATAAACCGGGCGCTCTCTATCTGACCGCTATGCCGCTTGGTAGCATTGAGCTCAGGCGCTAAAAAATCATCGTACGACTGAGCAATCTCATTCATCATTGCCGATGCCACAAGTGCGTGGCGAAGCAGTTTCTTCGCAAAAATGAGATTGACTATCCCCACACCGGTCATCACTGAAGTGCCATTTGTGAGTGCCAACCCTTCACGGATATGCAGTTTGAACGGCTCGATGCCGGTTTGCCTCATCACATCGGCTGTAGATTGCAGTGTGCCATTGTAAAACACCTCCCCTTCACCGATCAATGCAAGCGCAATATGTGCCAATTGCACCAAATCACCACTTGCTCCCACACCTCCATGGGAAGGCACATAAGGGCATATATCAAGATTGATAAAATCGGTCAGTATCCGGATAAGAGCAGGGTGGACGCCTGAATAGCCCTGGGCAAAGGTAGACAGGCGATCTATCATTGCCGATTTCACATAAATGGGCTCAATGGCTGAACCCGCACCCACAGAGTGGCTCCGGATGATATTATACTGAAGCTGATTAATCTCCTCATCTTTAATGCGATATTGCGCCATTGGACCAAAACCGGTATTGACGCCATAGATCACCTTATCGACGGAAAATTCTTGTAAGAAATGAAAACTTTTTGTAACCTTCTCTTCTAACTTTGATGACACTTTTACTTTTGCGCCACCAAAGAGCAATTGCTCAATTTCATCTATATCAACACCTTTCTCAGTTATTTCTACTTTTTTTAACTGCATACATGGGGAAGTTCTAATAACCCACAAAAGTACTCATTTTTTTCGGGATGTCAAATAACGATTCCATAAAGGAAATTTGTATTTTTGCACCCAGCCGTTTCATACAACGGCATCACCCATTTGTAAAACTGGCCCGATTTTGAAACAAATTACACTATATATTTTCTATTTTAGCCTATTGATTTTCTGCTTTTCAGTAGTCTCCTTCCCATTACTGGGTCAACAATCCAGATTCATTCATGGCATTGTGGCAGACAGCATAACCGGCGAACCGGTCTCATTTGCTTCGATACAATTGGAAAACAGCACCATCGGTACCGCCACCGATATCGACGGATATTTCAGTATGAAATATTTGGCGGGAAACCGAAAGATTGTCATTTCATCGATTGGCTTTGAGACAAAAACAGTAACACTACCGGAGGAAATTGATACGGGAGAAATTATCCGGATAGATCTCAGCCCGTCTACCATCGGACTGGCCGAAGTAGTGGTGAGAGCCGTCAATCCGCGCTATTCGCGTAAAAACAATCCGGCGGTGGAACTCATGCAACAGGTGATTGCACATAAAGCTCAAAACCGGATAAGAAACAGATCCGGAATAGAGTATGAACAGTACGATAAATTGACACTTTACTGGGATAATTTCAAACTGGAAGAGCGTTTACTGAAGAAAAAGTTTGGATTTATCGAGAATCATCTCGATACTTCCATTTTCACAGGGAAACAGGTGTTGACTCTCTCTATGCGGGAAATGCTGACAAAGATACACACCGATATCATTTCCGGCAAACTGCAAAAAAATATTATTGCCAAACGAAGCGTAGGTGTGGAAGAAACATTTAACGACGGGTCGATGGATATTTTTTTGGAACAACTGTTCCGTGAAGTGGATATTTACGACGACAATATCGAAATACTTCTCAATCAGTTCGTCAGTCCCACCTCCTCGGCATTGGCCACGCTTTATTACAAATTCTTTATCCAGGATACCTTGACAATTGACAACATCCGGTGTGTGAACGTGGCATTCTTCCCTTTCAACCCTGAGAGTTACAGTTTCAACGGGAACCTCTATATCGCTATCGACAATAATTTTGCCATCAAGCGGGCCGACCTCTCCATACCCCGGAGCCTGAATATCAATTTTCTCGAAAACTTAAGGATCATACACTATTTCAACCTGCAGGAAAACGGATTATGGACAAATGAAAAAGAAGATCTGTACGCCAATTTCGCCATGACCGATTTTCTCACCAAGGTGTACGCGCATCAGATCCGTTCGTACCGTTACATGGAGGATCAGGAGGCGGATTACACTGTGAACCGGGATTCGGCCCATTTTAAAGGTGAGACTCCGGCCTACACTGAAAAATATGATGAGATATTCTGGCAAAACCATCGGCATGTAGCGCTAAAAAGGGTCGAATCCGATTTGCCAAAACTAATGGATGAACTACAAGGCGTGCCCATCTACAGACGGTTTGAAAAGTTCCTTGAAATAATCATT
>JBAYRG010000191.1:0-6026 GCA_041676805.1 Proteiniphilum sp. | reverse complement strand
TCTGTTTAGCAAAAAACTTTAATCGCTTAGTAAAACAAGAAAAGCGATGTCGTCCAAATTGCTTAAAAGTGCCTACTGAAAGTCAGTTAAATTTCCCCACACTGCGACAAATGTATTAAAAAAAAAATTGATATATTCTTAAGTCCGTGGTATGAAAGATTGCCGAATAGGTCCTGCTCAAACTGCAAAATAGGATTCCAATTCTTTTAGCGTATTTTCGTTTGTAGGCATATCCCTCACTACATTCCCTTTTTCAAGCACCACAATACGGTCGCATACTTCAGTTACATGATTGAGGTCATGGCTTGAGATCAGCATCGTCATATTATTAGTAGTTTTCAACTCGTTGAGCATTCGCTTCAGCCGGATCTGCGAAGTGGGGTCGAGCGCAGTGAACGGTTCATCCAGAATGAGTATCTGTGGATCGCTGATAAGAGCTGCTGCGATACCTGTTTTTTTCTGGTTCCCTTTCGAGAGGTCGCGGATCAATTTTTTGTTGCCAAGTATCTCACCGTTAAAGAATTCTTTCATCGATTCCAGGAAAAGGGCAATATCGCCTTCCGATTTGTTGTAGACCTTAGCAGTGAAAGCAAAATACTCTTCCGGTGTAAGGAAATCAATCAGGAAACTCTCATCGAGGAATGAACCTACTTTCGATTTCCAATCGTCGCGGCGGGCCACTTTCTCTCCATCGATTTTCACCTCTCCGGAGGAAGCCTCGATCAGATCGAGTATCAACCGGAAAAAGGTGGTTTTGCCCGCACCATTATTGCCCACTAATCCGAAACTTTCTCCGTTCCCAACTCCGATAAAAGGTATGTCCAGCACTGCAACACCATGATATATCTTTTTCAGGTTTGTGGCTGTGATAACTCCTGCACCTTGGCTTGCCACGTCAGGGACGGGTGGAGGAGTGTAGGAAAGTTTTATGGCGTTGCTTTCGTGATCTTGCATATATCTTTTTTTATTTAAAATGATTTAGATTGATGAGATTGAATGAAAATAGTGCGGTTTATCCTTTTTTCCTGAATCCCGTACAGAGGGCGTATTTTCTTCTCAAGAACTGTTGTTCGATTATTTTCAGAAGCGGTTCGCGGAAGAGGATACCTGACAATCCCAGTAGAGTGAGAATGATCAACGCTATGTGGATTGCCGAGATCAAATTGAAGATGACAATCAACATGGAGGGAAATACAACCAACGGAATCATCACGATAAAATTCTTGTAACTTACCCCTTGCATATTCATTGAAGAGCCTTTTGTAAGTTCCAATCTTTTGGTATTGAAAGTAGCCGCGAAAAGATAAACGTATATATTGACTCCTACATTATAGATGAGTGCGACCAAATGATAAACAATGATTTCCCTCCCGAAAAAGAAATAGGGGGTGGTGAGGATAAATGATACAATACTTAATGCCAGCATCAGATAGTAGTTGGCTCTGATATAGGTCTGCGTGTCTATATCCCGTGTCATCAGGAAATCGAAATGGGCACCATCCCAGTTGATGATCCATTGGCCGAAGATAATCATTCCTATTCCGGTGACGAAAATGGCGACAAACATTAAGAACCCGTGTTGGTTGTCGTAGATATTATTTGGGTAAAATATTAAACCGTAAAACAGGAAGAAGATGGCCGTATAGAGTGTTTTCTTGGTCCGACTGTGACGGAGCACTAATTTCATTTCGAGTGAAATGAGCTCTCCAATTTTCCCGAAACGTTCCATGAAGGTGAATTTTCCGGTATCTGCATCTCTTCGTTTTACTTTTCTATCGATTTTTTCCGGATAGTAATTTTTTGAGAAGTAGCGCTTATTGAGCAGAAAAGCCAATCCGCTAAGCAATATACCGACAATCCAGATAAAAGATCTGCCGAGTAGAAAATCAAAAATATCTTGTGATAGGTGGAACAGGGAGAAGATCTTGAAATATTCCAGTACCACCAGTACACCTTCTACGGCCAGTAAAACAATCATGCCGAGGAGTAGATTGTTAAATTTCCGTTTTAGAAAAGAAGCAAGCAGGGTGTTGAACCAGATCAGAAAAATAACCAGGAACAGGAATCTGAAAGCACCTCCTGTTCCATAAACCGGAGAGACACCGGTGATGGCAAAGGGAATGGCAAGACAGAGTATGATATAGTTCAGCGGATTGAGTAATGGTTTCAACAGCAGATAGTTGACCAATACATCCCTTTTGATGGGGAGTATCTGGTAATTCTCCAGATTTAATGTGCTTAGCGGCTGCATGATATAACGGAACAGGAGTATGGTGATCATACCGTATATCATGACTCCGATGAATGTGATAGCGGGATCCTGCTGAGGTGCTATTTCTCGTAGCAGCCTGGGCAGCATAAATCCCATCATCACAAGGACTACAATAAAATAAAGGGCCATTAGGCCCATAAAGATATTGACCAACAGATTCTTGTAGTATCCGGGTGAGCGGATGCTTTTCAGCCAGTGATGCTTGAAGAGTGCTTTATACATAGGAGTGGCGGTTATTTTTTTCCGAAGAGCGCTCCGAAAATACTGCGGGTAATGGTTCTTCCCAGTTCGTTGCTGATTTGGCGTTGTGTGCTTTTACCCACCTGGCTGAGGATATCACCAATGAATCCCTGGTCGGCTTTCCGTTGCCGTGCCGCTGCACGCTTCGCCCGCTCTTCTTCGAGTGCCGCCTTCTGTGCCTCTTTCTGCTGACGGATACGTTCCTTTTCTTCCGCGGCGAAACGCCGCTCTTCTTCTAACAAATCCTGCTTTTTTGATAATATCTCAAAGGCCGATTCCCGATCGATCAGTTTCTCATACACTCCGTAAATCAGGGAACCGCGTATCAGCTGGTCTCTTTCACCCACTGTGATCGGCCCTATCTGACCTTGCGGTGGAAGGATATTGGCACGCTCCACCATTTGGGGAGCTCCTTTTTCATCGAGGAACGAAACGAGTGCCTCTCCCGTATTGAGTTGGGTAATGGCTTCGGCAGTATCGAAAGCGGGATTCGCACGGAAGGTGTTGGCGGCTACCCGTACCGCTTTCTGGTCGTTGGGCGTATAAGCGCGCAGCGCATGTTGCACACGGTTCCCGAGCTGTCCGAGAATGTTTTGTGGGATATCCGCCGGATTCTGTGTGCAGAAATAGATACCTACCCCTTTGGAACGGATCAGTCGGACGATCTGTTCCACCTTTTCGAGCAAGGCTCCGGGCATATCGTTGAAGAGCAGGTGTGCTTCGTCGAAGAAAAAGACCAGTTTCGGTTTTTCCAGGTCACCCACCTCAGGGAGTGTTTCGTAGAGGTCGTTGAGTAACCATAACAGGAAAGTGGTATATACCCGCGGCGATCGCATCAACTTATCGGCGGAGAGGATATTGATCACCCCTTTTCCCTGCTCGGTCTGGATGAAATCGGTGATTTCCAGGTCCGGCTCTCCGAGGAACTTGTCGGCTCCTTCATTTTCGAGACGGATCAATCCCCGTTGGATAGCGCCGATACTGGCCGGTGAGATATTACCATACTTGGTGGTGAATTGTGCCCGGTTGTCACCGATATATTGCAGCATCTTTTGCAGGTCTTTGAGATCGATCAGCAGCAAATCGTTATCGTCGGCGATTCGGAAGGCCATGGTAAGGATAGCACCCTGTGTGTCGTTCAGATCCAGCAAACGCTCCAGAAGTAACGGCCCCATGGAGGTGACGGTGGTCCGTACCGGATGCCCCTGTTCGCCGAACACATCCCAAAACCGTACCGGAAACGGTTTGTATTCAAATCCCTTTTCGGGTAAGCCATATTGTTCTACCCGCTTTGTGACGCTTTCCTTATTCCCGCCTATCTTGGCTACTCCGGAGAGATCGCCCTTCATATCGGCGGCGAATACAGGTACTCCCATCTCGCTGAAGGTTTCGGATAATGTTTGCAGGGTGACTGTCTTTCCGGTGCCGGTCGCGCCGGTAATAAGGCCGTGCCGGTTTGCCATCCTGGGCACCAGACATACTTCCGCACTATCGTTAATGGCTATAAAAGCGCGTTTGCTGTTATCGAACATATTAGACAATTATTGAGTTTGTAAGTCGAGCAAAGTTAACGAAATAATTGAAACGAAAAACGGAATTATGGTATTGAGTTAAATTTTTTGTCATGAAAAAAATATCATATATCTTTATGACACCAATAACATATTAAATGTAATATGCCTATGAACAATAAATTTATTTTACTTATTTCCTTTATATCGGTCTGGTTTTCGATAGAAGCACAAATACAGACAAAAGAGATATACCATTACATATTGCCTGAATTTACAAGTGGAACTGTGCTGATGAAGGATGGTACAAAGAACCAGACTTTGCTCAATTACAACGCTGCTACCGAAGAGATGATTTTCGACCAGAGGGGTCAAAAATTAGCCTTTACAGATCTGACTCTGAGTCAATTGGATACCGTTTTTATACAAGATCGGAAATTTGTCCTGTTTGATAATAAAAAGTTTGCAGAGGTGATCCATCAGGATGGTTATAAACTGCTTGTCCAGTATAAGTGCCGGGTGATTCCTCCCGGTAAGCCGGCTCCTTATGGCGGTACATCACAAACATCTTCTGCCACCACCTACTCGAGTTGGATAGGGGATGGCCAAATTTATCAATTGGAGTTACCCGGTGATTTTAAAGTGAATAACTCTATGGTTTATTGGTTGGATAATGGTGCGGGTTTGAAGAGTTTTTCGTCGATAGGACAGTTGAAAAAATTCTATAACAAACAGAAGATGCTCTATAACAAATATACCAAGGAGAATAAGGTCGATTTCAAAGACAAGGAATCGATTGCCGGTTTGGTCCATTATATGGAAACAAGTCCACAATAACTCAATGGTA
The DNA here is from genome assembly GCA_041676805.1 of Proteiniphilum sp. Classification (GTDB taxonomy): domain Bacteria; phylum Bacteroidota; class Bacteroidia; order Bacteroidales; family Dysgonomonadaceae; genus Proteiniphilum. Next base: position 1,156 of record JBAYRG010000191.1, on the reverse strand, counting down.
AGGGGGTAGGTTTAGATATTGATACATACCGAGAACAACAATGCCAGCAGGAATCCGGATAGCGATGTGAGTCGCAGGTAGGGGTCGAGCGCATGACCGTTTTTCTTTCGTATGCTATCCATTATCCTGAAAAGAAATAGAAAGAGAAGCAGGTAAAGATAGCGGTACCAGGGTGTCGGTTCGTATAGGTTATTATAGCTGAAAAAAAAGAAAAATGAGGCGAGGGTCAATATCCCATGATATAGTTTCGCCTTGTTGATCCCCAATTTTACCGCCATCGTAATTTTCCCCGAGGATCTGTCGTTCTCTATATCCCTCATATTATTGATATTTAATATCATGGCGCTGATCAATCCGATCCCGATAGCGGGCAGCACAGGCTGGAAGCTGAACTGATGGGTATGAAGGAAATAGGTGCCTATCACCGGTACGGGGCCGAAGAAGAGAAAGGCCAAAAGATCACCCCATCCCTTATAACCGTAGGCATGCTTTCCGAGCGTGTAAAGGAGTGCCGAAAGGATGCTGGCACCTCCTAAACCGATCAGTATGGCCGCGGAAGAGATTGATATGTAGCTGATGATATTGGATATCAACGAGAGTCCGGTAATGATGCAGATAAGGGAAAAAACAACGATCGCCCCTTTCATTTCCCGCGAGGATATTTTTCCACTCTGCAGGGTACGTGTAGGCCCTTGTCTGCGTCCTGTGGTATCGGTTCCTTTCTGGAAATCACCCAGATCGTTGGCAAGGTTTGCCAGTATTTGAATGGAGACCGCCAGCAGAAGGGTAAGCATGAAAGTGATCATACTAAAACTCCCTTCGTGCAAAGCCATCCCGCTTCCGAGGACGACAGTTGCCACAGCCAGAAAGAGTGTCCGTAGGCGAAAGGCAGTGATCCAGTCTTTTACTGTGGCCATAACTGGGGAGTGAAGAATTAAAAATGAAGAGTGAAGAATGAAAAATTAAGAATTAGTATGCCCGGGCGAATATCACTCGTTGTGCCGACGGTTTGCCGGTTACCATACATTGGCCCGGCGTCTTGTCTCCGTTGAGTGGAATACAACGGATAGTAGCTTTGGTCTCATCCTTGATGCGCTCTTCCGTTTCGGGTGTTCCATCCCAGTGGCAGAGCAGAAATCCACCCTTTTCGATCTCC
>JBAYRG010000190.1:0-6051 GCA_041676805.1 Proteiniphilum sp. | reverse complement strand
GATCATCACCCAGGCAGTACTGGGAATGGAGAGTACCGATTTTGTGAAAGCATTTACGGTGATTATCCAGTTTGGTGCCATCCTTTCGGTAGTAGTTCTCTACTGGAAACGCTTTTTTCGTCTGAATCCCATCGTTGTTTTCGATAGAGAAGTTGTGCATGGTATGTCTGCCCTGAAAAAAGGATGGATTTACCTTACCCGGTTCATCCGCAAATTCGATTTTTACTGGAAACTGTTTATAGCCGTCGTTCCTGCCGGAGTCATAGGCTTGCTTCTGGGCGACCGGATTGATGCATTGCTTGAGAATGTCACTGTAGTGGCTGTGATGCTTGTACTGGGCGGTATTTTCATGTTGTTTGTGGATCAATGGTTCAACAGGCCGTCACAGCAACAGGCGATAGGATGGAAGAGGGCACTTACGATAGGTTTTTTTCAATGCATCGCCATGATTCCCGGTGTATCACGTTCCATGGCCACCATCGTAGGGGGAATGACCACTCGCCTCAGCCGCAAGAATGCCGCCGAGTTCTCGTTTTTTCTGGCTGTCCCCACTATGGCGGCAGCAGCAGGGTACAAGCTTTATCAACTGCTCAAAGACCCCATCAATGCCGCCATGCTGAAGGATAACATATTATTGCTTATCATCGGCAATGTAGTAGCATTTGTGGTAGCCATCTTGGCTATCCGTTTTTTTATTGATTTTCTCACCCGCTACGGGTTCAAGGCATTTGGTGTGTACCGTATCATCGTAGGCGCCATACTGCTTATATTAATTTTCTCAGGTGTAGGCCTGACCATGATATAATGACGTATGGATTTTATCGAAGGAGAAATTTTATATATCGATAAACCGCTGCATTGGACCTCTTTCCGGGTGGTAGGCGTGGTACGTGCCAAGCTATGTCGGAGATTGGGAATAAAGAAGCTGAAGGTGGGCCATGCGGGAACGCTTGATCCGCTGGCTACAGGAGTAATGATTCTTTGTACCGGCAGGAAAACGAAACTTATAGAAACATTGCAAGCCGGAAAAAAAGAGTATGTAGCCCAAATCCGCCTTGGGGCAACCACACCTTCGTTCGATCTCGAGACGGAAATCGACGCCGAATATCCCACGGCCCATATCACCAAGAAAATGACAGAGAGTGTGCTTCGGGATTTCACCGGAACAATAGAACAGGTTCCACCTATTTTTTCCGCAGTCAAGGTCGACGGGAAAAGGGCATATAAGCTGGCCAGAAAAAATGAAGATATTGAACTAAAACCCAAATTATTGGTTATAGATGATATCGAATTGATTGCTTATGATATGCCGGATATCACCATCAGGGTGATATGTAGTAAGGGCACCTATATAAGAGCGCTGGCCAGGGATATCGGGATAGCGCTGGATTCGGGTGCGCACCTCACAAGTCTACGACGTACAAGGGTAGGGGATATAGCAGTGGATAACTGTCTGAATATGGATGATATCGATCATTTTCTTGACAAGAACATCCCTCATGTAATAGAGGAAACAGATAAAATATAATTGATACAGGATTTTTTTAACTTATGAAGCTTTCTCAATTTAAATTCAATTTGCCGGATGAACTTATTGCGAAGTACCCTTCGGCACATCGCGATGAGTCCCGGTTACTGGTTGTCCACAAGAAATCGGACCAACTGGAGCACAAAACCTTCAAGGAGGTGTTGGATTATTTTAATAAGGGGGATTTCTTTATTTTCAATGACACCAAGGTCTTTCCCGCGCGTTTATTCGGAAACAAGGAGAAGACCGGTGCCAAGATAGAGGTCTTTTTGTTGAGGGAATTGAATCCCGACCAGCATCTGTGGGATGTGCTTGTTAATCCTGCGCGTAAGATACGTATCGGCAACAAATTATATTTTGGGGAAAATGAAGAGTTGGTTGCGGAGGTGATTGACAACACCACTTCACGCGGTCGCACATTGCGTTTTCTCTATGATGGACCCTATGACGAATTCAAAAACCAGCTTTTCTCGATCGGTGAAACTCCTATTCCGGAATACCTGGAACGGAATGCCGAACCCGAAGATGTGGATAGGTACCAGAATATATTCGCACAGAATGAAGGAGCGGTGGTAGCACCTGCTGCCGGCCTGCATTTCAGCCGAGAGTTGATGAAGAGGATGGAGATAAGGGATATCGATTTCGGATTCCTTACGCTCCATAATGGATTGGGTGCTTATCGGATGATCGATGTGGAAGATCTGACCAAGCATAAGATGGAGTCAGAACAGATGGTCATTACCGAAGAGTTATGTAATAAGGTAAACAGGGCCAAAGATGAGGAGAAAAATATCTGTGCGGTCGGCACATCCGTACTTCGTTCGGTAGAGACAACTGTCAGCACCGATGGACACCTGAAACCGCGTGAGGGATGGACCAACAAATTCATTTTCCCTCCCTATGACTTCACTCTCACCAACAGCCTGATCACTAACTTCCATCTGCCATATTCCACATTACTGATGATGGCTTGCGCCTTCGGAGGATATGAAAAGGTGATGAATGCGTATGAAGAGGCCATCAAGGAGAAATATGCTTTTGGAGCATACGGTGACGCAATGCTGATTGTTGACTAATATTTAATTGTTATTCAGTAGTAATTCGATTGTAATTTGGAAATTACGCACGAAGTACAATTAACATGAGCAAAGCGAATAGTGTATATTTGGCATTAGGTTCGAACCTCAGCGACAAGCAGAAAAATATAGAAGAGGCTTTGGATAAAATAGAAGAGCGGATAGGGAGTATTATTTCCCTATCCGCTTTTTATTTGACGACACCCGTTGGATTTCAATCGGAAAATATATTTTTCAACTGTGTGTGCGAAGTGGCAATAGATATTGATATATATAGCCTATTCGTAATCACACAAAAAATTGAAAAAGAGATAGGTAGGACTAAAAAGAGTAAAGAACTACAATATATAGACAGGATCATCGATATTGATCTGATATTAGCCGGCGACCTGGTGATCGACACACCAGAATTAACCATTCCGCACCCACGATTCCATACCCGTTCTTTTGTTCTGGATCCTTTATACGAAATTGCACCCGATCTCATTCATCCATTATTAGGAAAATCCATCCGTGAGTTGAGGGAAGAATTACAAAAAAAAGTCCCATATTTGTGTCACGAAGTATCTAAAAGGAGGTAAATCATGGCAATCTTCAGTAAAAGTTACGATCATTTTTTAGGATATGCCCTAAGTGGCGGTGGCGCCAAGGGATTCGCCCATCTTGGAGCCTTGAAAGTGTTGGAAAAATGTGGACTAAAACCCGATGTGATTGCGGGAACCAGTGCCGGGGCACTCGCCGGCGTCTTTTATGCCGACGGTTATCATCCTGATGAGATCGTGGAACTCTTCCACAAAAAAGAATTTCGTGAATTCGTAGAGTTCACCTTGCCCACAGCTGGTTTTTTCAAAAGTATGGGATTACACAAGTTTTTAAAGAAAAACCTCAGGGCCAGAAGGTTTGAAGAACTCCAAACACCTTTTCATGTGGTAACTACCGACTGGGAGAGGGCGTCTACCGTCGTCTTCTCCAATGGCGACGATCTGGTGGATGCGGTAGTCGCCTCCTGTTCCGTACCTATCGTATTCCATCCCCAGATAATTCATGATGTACCCTATGTGGATGGAGGGTTGTTGAAAAATTTCCCAGTTTCGGTCATCCGCAAGAAATGTAAATATGTGATCGGGGTGAATGTCTCCCTGATCTTGCCTCCTCCGGAAAAAAATAATATCCGTAGAACGCTGGAACGGACATTCAACCTGATGTCGAACTCCAACACACTTGTCGATAAGGCATATTGCGATATACTCATTGAGACCAAAGGGATAGAAAAATACTCCATGTTCGACCTGCAAAACCAGTTAAAGATCATGGAAGCGGGATATCATTACGCTGTAGTGAAGATGAGTGAAGAGAAATCGTGGGAAATCGTAAGAAAATGCCACAGACACTATGCATTAACCCAAAAAGTACGCAAGCAACTTCAACGACTTAGGGGAGATAGCGAAGTATTATATTCGGAAAACTCAGTCATCACTGAAAACCCAAATATTCAATGAAGCAGAAACTATTTATTTATCAATTGTTACCCAGGCTGTTCGGCAACAATACCTCTACCAACAAAGTCAATGGCTCCATTGAAGAGAATGGGACAGGAAAGTTCAATGATATTTCCGATACCGTGTTACAAAAGATAAAAGCAGACGGCTATACCCACATCTGGTATATCGGTCTGTTGGCTCATGCCTCTACCACCGACTATACGGCATACGGGCTTCCCCATGAATATTCGGAGATCATCAAAGGAAAAGCGGGATCGCCATACGCGGTGAGGGATTATTACGATGTGGATCCTGACTTGGCGGTAAAGGTGCCCGACAGGATGGAAGAGTTCGCGGCATTGATCCAACGGACGCATGCTGCCGGACTGAAGGTGATTATCGACAATGTACCCAACCATGTGGCCAGGAACTACCGTTCCGTCAATAAGCCGGAAGGGGTCAAAGATTTTGGAGAGGAGGACGATACCTCGATGGCTTTTTCACCGCAAAACAACTTCTACTATATTCCCGGCCAGCCGTTAGAAATACAACTCTCGCTTCAAAAATCATCCGGTATACCCTACAATGAGTATCCGGCGAAGGCGACAGGGAACGATTGTTTTTCGCATAAACCCACTCATTACGACTGGTATGAAACGGTGAAACTCAATTACGGGATAGACTACCTGAACGGAAAAGAAACATATTTTAACCCCGTTCCCGACACATGGAAAAAGATGAGGGACATCCTTCTCTTCTGGGCAGAGAAGGATATCGACGGCTTTCGGTGCGACATGGCCGAGATGGTACCGTTGGCTTTCTGGAAGTGGGCAATTCCACAGGTGAAAGCTGAATTTCCGGAGATCATATTCCTTGCAGAGATATATAATCCCTCGGCATACCACAATTTCCTGGCAGATAATACCTTCGACTATCTTTACGATAAAGTGGGATTATATGATACGCTGCGTGATGTTTCCTGCGGTTACCGGCCTTCGTCCGACATCACCTTCGCATTGAATGATGTGGGCGACATACAACACAAGATGCTCAACTTCATGGAGAATCACGATGAACAACGCCTGGCATCCGATTTTTTCCTGAAGGAGGGAAAGAAAGGAACAGCTGCCATGATTGTTTCCTGCTGTGTCAATACAAATCCGGTGATGGTGTATGCCGGGCAGGAACTGGGTGAAAGGGGCATGGATGAAGAGGGATTCAGCGGGAAAGACGGACGCACCACTATCTTCGACTATTGGTCGGTAGAGAGCCTGCGCCGATGGAATAACAACGGCCGATGGGATGATGGGCTGCTCACCGCACAAGAGAAGGAACTGAAAGAGTTTTACCGCCAGTTAATCACTGTATGTAATAGGGAGGCAGCACTCGCTAACGGCCTCTTTTATGATCTGATGCCGGCCAATTATGAAAACGAGGAGTTCGATTCCACCCACCTCTTCGCATTTTTGCGGAGTGATAAAAAAGACTTGTTGCTGGTAGCAGCTAATTTCGATAGTAGGGTACAAGAATGTGCTATCCAAATTCCACAACACGCCTATACTTTTTTTGAGATGAGAGATAGAGGAGAGGGTGTGCTGAAACCTTTACTCAACAAAGATGGCAGAGAGTTGGCGTTTTCGACCGGCTCCTCGCTCCGAATTTCACTCCATCCTTATTCCGGAGAAATCTACAAGGTCTCTTTTTCTGACAATTGAGCGAAACAGAATTGCCGACTACCTATAAAGGATTTAATCATAGGCAATTCACTTTTAACCATGTTCTTGCATGAGAAAAATTCTTGTGCTCATTCCATGATATAGGCAATAACAAAAACCCATGAAAATATTTGAGAGCCTATTATATACACTTCAGTAGTTGAAACAGTCATTTCGGTAAATAAACCAAACAACAATAAGTATCTATCATCTATTTTTGTCATCAAAAGTGCGACAAGTATATAATTGAT
>JBAYRG010000189.1:0-6105 GCA_041676805.1 Proteiniphilum sp. | reverse complement strand
TTATTATCAATCACGTGAAGGACGGGCTAAAGATTGCACAAAAACACAATGTCCCTCAGCAGATTATCGATTTCATCGAGACCCATCACGGGACAAGCATGCCCAAATATTTTTATATCTCCTGGAAGAATGCCAACCCCGGCAAGGAGGCCAATGAGGCTGATTTTCGTTATCCCGGCCCCAATCCGTTCTCCAAAGAGACCGCTATCATGATGATGGCTGATGCCGTGGAAGCTTCATCACGCAGCCTCTCCGAATATTCAGAAGAGTCACTTCGTAATCTGGTGGATAAAATCATCGACTCCCAGGTGGCGGAAGGTTATTTCAAGTTGGCACCCATCACATTCAAGGATATACAAACCGTAAAAGATGTTTTTGTAGAGAAACTGGCCACGATGTATCATTCACGGATTGCCTATCCGGAATTGAAACAGTCTTAAGCCGGACTATTCCCACTCAATGGTCGCTGGGGGTTTTGAAGAAATATCATACACCACCCGGTTGACACCTTTCACTTTGTTGATGATCTCGTTGGATACTTTCGCCAGGAACTCATAAGGGAGATGTGCCCAATCGGCTGTCATGGCGTCGGTTGATGTGACGGCACGCAACGCAATGGTATTCTCGTAGGTACGCTCATCTCCCATCACGCCGACCGACTGTACCGGCAGTAAGATAGCCCCCGCCTGCCACACTTTATCATACAATCCGGCTGAGCGGAGATTCGAGATAAATATATCATCGGCATCCTGTGCGATACGCACCTTTTCAGGGGTGATGTCTCCCAGGATACGGATACCCAACCCCGGCCCGGGAAAGGGGTGACGATGAATCAGATGGGGTTGCATACCCAATTCTAATCCTATCTTGCGTACTTCATCTTTGAACAACAGCTTCAACGGTTCACACAATTTCAGGTGCATCTTTTCAGGCAAGCCGCCTACATTATGATGGCTCTTGATGGTCACTCCGGTAATAGAGAGCGACTCGATGATATCGGGATAGATAGTCCCCTGCGCCAACCATTTGATATCTTTTAATTGATGGGCTTCCTTATCAAAAACATCGATAAATCCTTTCCCAATGATCTTGCGTTTACGCTCAGGATCGGTTATGCCGGCCAATGCTTTGTAGAAATATTCTTTTGCATCTATACCGATCACGTTTAGCCCAAGATGTTCGTAATTTTCCAATACCGTCTCAAACTCGTTCTTGCGAAGCAGGCCGTGATCTACAAAAATACAGGTGAGGTTTTTACCGATAGCCTTGTTGAGCAGCACCGCCGTAACCGATGAGTCCACCCCACCCGAAAGGGCAAGAATCACTTTGTCGTCACCCAATTGTTCTTTTAATTCCTCAACAGTGGTTTCAATAAATGAAGCGGGCGTCCAATCTTTCCTCACGCCACAAACAGTAAGGAAATTATCCAATATTCCGGTTCCCTGTTCTGTGTGAAATACCTCGGGATGAAACTGTACGCCCCATGTTTTCTCATCCTCCACCTTATAGGCTGCCAAAACCACATCATCGGTAGAAGCAATTGGACGGAAACCATCGGGTATGCGGACAATGGTATCTCCGTGCGACATCCACACCTGGCTCTCCTGTGTGATGAAGCCCAGCAAAGGATCATCCTTATCTGCCACGCTTAAACGGGTACGCCCATATTCGCGGCTATCGCTTTTTTCCACGGCTCCTCCTGCCGATTGTGCCATCAACTGTGCACCATAGCAGATGCCCAACACGGGATAATGTCCACGGATCCCGCTTACATCAGTCTTGAAAGCCTCGGCGTCATTCACCGAAAAAGGGCTTCCGGAAAGGATCACTCCTTTCACCGACTCATCCCCGAAAGGGAATTTATTATAAGGTACTATTTCACAGTAGGTGTTCAATTCTCTTACGCGACGGCCGATCAGTTGCGTGGTTTGCGAACCGAAATCGAGGATAATAATTTTTTCGTGCATATTGTATAACCGGGTTGGAACGCCGCCAAGCGGCATCAATTCAAAAAAATAGAAATTTTCAGGTCACAAAGATACAAAAAGTATGGAAAAAATAAGATAAGAGAAATGACAACAACATTATACAACATTATAAAGGTTCACGAAGAGGGTCAACACATACAATTCAACACAATATTTTCGAAAAAGGAAATATCTTTATCGTTTTTCGATATATTTTTACTGCTATATAAAAATATTGTTCTATATTTGGGGAAATATAAAATAGCATTATCCAAAATATCAAATGAAACGCTATTATCCGGCGTAGTCGCACTGATTGCTGCGACAGTAATAAAACGTGCCATCGCTATAAAGGAAGAACAGGAGCTCACTATTTAAAAAAAGCAATGCCTATCATTATCAACTTAGATGTGGAAATGGCCAGAAAAAAGATTTCCCTGAACGAATTATCGGAACGGGTGGGAATCACTCCGGCCAATCTTTCTGTCCTGAAAACGGGGAAGGCGAAGGCCATCCGTTTCAGTACGCTGGAAGCTATCTGCAAAGAATTGAACTGTCAGCCGGGAGATATTATGGAGTGGCGAGAGGATGAATAATCAGAACAAACAATTTTTAAATAGAGACAAATGAAACATTTAGAACGCGCCTTACAAGGCAAAAATGGTATCGGCCGCTATATTTTGATGGCCATAATCGTGATGGTAGCAGCACAAATTGCAGCTCTTCCCCTATTCCTGATACTGCTCCCCGTCATCCTGTCGAACGGGGGAAATATCGGCGATCTCCCTGCAGCCTTACAAAGCCCTTCCGATTGGGGCATCTCGTCCAATCTTCTCCTATTGGTGATGATGGCCACCTTTGTCGTCATGTATTTCTTGTTTGCCCTGTTGGTAAAACCGTTGCACGGGCGTACCGTCCGCGAGACGATCAATGGACGTAGGAAGCTACGCTGGGATCGTATCTGGATGGGCATCACCATATGGGGCATCATCATCCTCGCAGATACAGTGATCAGTTTACTGCTCTCTTCGCCCGCCGAATATGAATTCCGGTTCAACATCGCCGCATTTATTCCCCTATTACTGATTGTCCTTATTGTACTGCCATTCCAAACAACCATTGAAGAGCTTCTTTTCCGTGGTTATCTGGCGCAGGGTGTGGCACGATGGACCAAAAGCCGCTGGTGGGCGCTGATCATTCCGTCGGTACTGTTTGCCCTGATGCACATAGCCAATCCCGAAGTAAAAGAATATGGATTCTGGCTCGCCATGCCACAATATCTTATTATGGGATTGATGCTGGGACTCATCTCCATCCTCGACGACGGTATTGAGCTGGCACTCGGCATCCATTTTATCAATAACGGACTCACTGCCCTGCTTGTCACACATAAGGCATCAGCATTACAAACCGACGCGCTATTCCTGTACTACGATATGGACCCCGTGGCAAGCCTTGTTTCCATCGCCATAGCGAGTATCTTGGTGGTTGTCATCCTGCAGCGGATCTATAAATGGGATTTCAATATTATGAGCAAAAAAGTGCTCCCGGAACTTCCTCCCATCCCACCAATAGAGGTTGAGGCTGTATCAAACCCATAGCCACACTACCCCTTCGTTTATCTTTACTCCTTATTCTTTATTCTTTATTCTTTACAAAATAAATTCTCACCCTGAATATGGGGCAAAGAATCAAACAAATTATTATCTTTGAAGATTAGTTTGCAAGGCCGTATGAAACAAAATCGTTTTTTCTCTATCTATATTTTACTCTTTTTTTCTCTTTGTGTAAAAGGGCAAACGCTCGATGAGGCCAAGAGCTGGTATCTCGAAGGTCGTTATGTCGAAGCATTACCCGTTTTCCAGACAGAATATCTCAATAATTCCAATAACCCATCTCTCAACCAATGGTTAGGCGTAAGTCTCTTTAAGACCGGGAAAATAATAGAAGCACAAAAATATCTTGAATTTGCCTCAGTAAAAAAGATTCCTGAAGCTTATATATACCTGGGAGAACTTTATACTTTACTCTATCACTTTGACGATGCGGAGAAAGAATTTGAAAAATATGAGAAAGCCAAACGTAGGGACAAAGCTGCATTGGAGATACTGGAGCAGAAACGGGACTATACAGAAAGACTTCGAAGGGCGGTCAACCGGACCGAAGATCTGCAGATTATCGACAGTCTGATAGTCTTAAAGGGTGATTTTCTCTCAACCTATAACCTGAGTACCTCATCCGGCTCATTAATACCCATGCAGGAACTCTTCCCCGACCGGACGAAGACCGGCGAAATAGCCTATATGAACGAACGGCAGGATAAGATATACTACTCGGAGGATAACGCCGCAACCGGAACTGATCTCTATACCATGGATAAGCTGCTCGACACCTTCGGAAATGAGAAAAAATTACCCGCTGTGATCAACAAGGAGGGTAGCCAAGCATTTCCATTTGTTTTAAGCGACGGAATGACGCTCTATTTTGCCTCTACCGCGGAGCCCTCTTTTGGCGGATATGACCTGTTTGTCACCCGGTATAATCTGGCTTCAGACTCATACCTCAATCCTAACCAGTTGAATCTGCCTTTCAATTCTCCTTTCAACGATTATATGTTAGCGATCGATGAAGAGAAAGGTATCGGCTGGTTTGCATCCGACCGGTTTCAACCGGCCGACTCGGTATGTATATATACCTTTATTCCCAACCCGCAGGTACGGCTACTCGAGAGTGAAGACGAAAAACAGATGGCGGGCAGAGCCCGGATATCTTCCATTGCCGACACATGGAAAGAAGGTGTCGATTATGGGTCACTCCGTTCATTGGCACAACAAAAAACAGTCTTGAGACAAGAAGTAACCGGTGATTTTACATTTGTCATCAATGATCGTGCCACTTATCATACCCTCTCCGATTTCAGGAATGACCGAGCCAGATCGATCTTTTCTCAAGCGTTGGGCTTTGAGAAGCAATTGGAAACACTGAATGAAGAGCTCTCACAAAAAAGAGAACAGTTTGCCGGAGGAACAACAAACGACATCATTACAACATCGATCCTCAAACTGGAAAAAGAGAGTGAATCACTTTTCCGGGAGATGGAAAGGCTTAAAATTCAAGCAAGAAATGAAGAAATAATCAGTCATTTTAATTAATAGTAACCCTATATGACATTCGATTTAATCATTATTATCGCCGTAATCCTGTTGGGGGTAGTGTTTATGCTCATAGAGATCTTCCTGCTCCCGGGGATTAGTATTGCAGGCATTGCAGGTGCTATTTTCCTGATAGGAGGAATCATATATGCCTATATTTTTCAAGGAAGCGTTGTGGGAAATATTACACTCGCGGGAGCAACCCTTTTGTTGGGTGGAAGTTTCTTTTGGCTACTGAAATCTAAGTCGTTACAAAAAATCGCCCTGGATACAAATATAGAGGGGAAAGTGGACACTTCCGATTTGCAAAAAATCACCGTTGGCGACTGCGGCGTAGCCTCCTCACGACTAAATCCCATCGGACAGGTAGTGGTCAACGATGTGGAGGTAGAAGCCAAATCGTTCGATGGAGAATTCATTGATGAGGATACCGAAATAGAGGTAATAAAAGTGGAAGCCTACAATGTGTTGGTGAAAAGAAAAGAGAGTATTCCAACCGGAGAAGAGACAAATAATCATTCAATATAAACATCTAAAATTAAATAATTATGGATTTATTATCATTCCCATTGATTATTACGCTTGTCGTAATCATCATCTTTTTATTGATATTCTTTCATTATGTGCCTTTTTTCCTATGGATAAACGCATTATCAGCAGGAGTACGTATCTCGCTCGTACAACTTTTCTTGATGCGCTTACGGCGCGTACCACCCCACACCATCGTTTATGCAATGATAGAGGCCCATAAAGCAGGACTCAAGATGGTCACCCGCGATAACCTGGAAGCGCATTATCTTGCCGGCGGGCACGTAGAAAAGGTGGTACACGCTTTGGTCTCCGCCTCCAAAGCAAATATCGACCTCACTTTTCAAATGGCGACAGCCATTGACCTGGCCGGACGCGACGTATTGGAAGCCGTCAGGATGTCGGTCAACCCGAAAGTGATTGACACACCGCCCGTTTCTGCCGTAGCTATCGATGGT
>JBAYRG010000188.1:0-6131 GCA_041676805.1 Proteiniphilum sp. | reverse complement strand
GATTACAACTATTCCGACAAAACGATGAGAAGCCTTGCTGCCGCCCTATATGGTGATATCATGCCGGCTGAGTTGAGGCCAAAAGTGATAGAAAGCCTGTCAAATGAAATAGTTGTCCATAAAAACGGACATATCGACGTGGGCATTACCGGAGGAGCGATGCTTTTCAAAGTGTTGCGTGAAGAGGGGCGTGACGATCTTATCTACTCCATGACATCCCAAACCACCTATCCGAGTTGGGGCCTCATGCGGGAGAACGGAGCCACAACCATCTGGGAGATGTGGGAAAAGGATCTGCCGGGACATTCACTGCTGCACAGCTCCTATCTCTACCCCGGTGCGTGGTATATTGACGGGGTGGCAGGTATCCGGAGGGATCCCGAAGCACCTGGATTTCGTAAGTTTATAGTTCGGGTTCCAAAGCTCACCGAAACAGAAATATCCAATGCAAAAGCCTCGTTCAATTCACCGGCAGGATTAATAGAATCGTCATGGAAGCGGGAAAACGGAAAAACCGAATTGTTGGTAACGGTCCCACCCAATTGTGCAGCAACCATCCTCTTCCCCGATAACAAAGGAAACAAGGTAGATATAAATGCTGATCATGTGAAAGAGAGAGGCAGGCAGGAGGGCTATATCCTGTTTGAAATCCCGGCGGGGAAATATCGATTTACTGATTTATAATGTGCCAGTGTGAATAAATAATTCAATGGTTGTCAATTTAATGGGCATTACCTGTCCCGATTTATCGGGATTATCACATTAATCTCTTAAGAAACAAAATGTTTCATCCCATTTTTTTAAACGGAGAAAAACGTTCTGAAATGCTTGGTTTTAAAATTCTTTATTCTTTATTTTTTATTCTTTATTCTTTATTCTCAATAAAAATGAAACACATTTACTTTTTAATCGGACTTAGCCTGACCATATTCATGGTCGGATGTCAGGGAGCAGCTCTCAAGGTAGATTCCCTGAAAGTGGAAATGCAGGAAAATCCACAGGGAATGTGGACATCAACTCCTCGGTTCTCATGGCAAATTAATTCGGATCACCCCGATTTAAGACAGGAATCCTATCAGATTCAAGTAGCTGTATCAAAGCAAGATCTGGAAAAAGAGAACAACTTGTTATGGGACTCTGGCATCATTGCAGGTGACGAGTCCATACTAATCCCTTATAGAGGGAATGCCCTTTCTCCGAGAGAAGTCTATTACTGGCGGGTAAAAGTAATTACCAATCAAGGGGAAACCGCATGGAGCAAAGTCAATCACTGGTCGACAACTTTGCCTGAGATTACCGGCTGGGAAGCCAAATGGATCGGTGAAGAGGCATTTTCGAATCCTGAAGAAACAGACAAGGGTCACACCCGACTGGCTGCCCGTTATCTAAGAAAACCGTTCAACAGTAAACAAAGGGTGAAGCGTGCCGTGCTTTACATCTCCGGTCAAGGTGCTTACGAAGCATATATCAACGGAAAGCGTGTGTCGGACGATGTGCTTGCTCCCACCGTATCGTGGTTTCCTGAAAAAGTATACTACAATGTATATGATGTCACGCCACTCGTCAGGAAGAACGACAACATATTGGCTGTAAAACTGGGAAACGGCCGCTATTTCGGTATGCGTGCATCGGCCACACAAGTGTTCGGATTACCCCGTCTGCTGGCTCAATTGGAAATTGAATACGGCGACGGCTCCACTGATGTCATCACCAGTGACGAATCATGGAAGGTCACCTCCTCAGGTCCCATCGTTGCCAATAATGAATTCGATGGCGAAGAGTATGATGCCCGTTTGGAATTGACGGGATGGGACAAGGTCCAATATGACGATTCCGCCTGGAAACAGGTCGATATGATGGCAGCCCCTGGAGGTGCGCTCGTCGCTCAACCTAATCCCAATATCAGGGTACAAGAAGAATTATCTCCGGCATCCATCACTAAACTATCTGATGGGAAGTTTATCCTGGATATGGGACAGAATATGGTGGGCTGGATTAAGATCAACCGGCTGAAGGGGAAAAAGGAACAGCCCATCACCATGCGGTTTGCAGAATTGCTTAATCCCGACAGCACACTCTATATGGCAAATCTCCGGGGTGCAAAGGTAACCGATATCTATACCCCCGCCAAAGATGGGGATTTCAGCTGGGAGCCTTCTTTCGTCTTTCATGGATTCCGCTTCGTGGAAATCTCCGGGTTAGATTATCAACCGGAATTATCTAATTTCACCGGAAAAGTGATTTATGACTATATGGAAACGACGGGACAGTTCGAGACATCCAACGAGACGATCAACCAGATATTCAAGAATGCCTATTGGGGTATCCGGGGAAACTACAGGGGTATGCCCACCGACTGCCCTCAACGCGACGAGCGTCAGGGATGGATGGGCGATCGGGTGACCGGTTGCTTCGGGGAGGCATTCCTTTTCAATAACGCCCTCTTATATAGCAAATGGCTCCAAGATGTGGAAGACTCTCAAAGCCCCGAAGGCAGTATTTCTGTGGTCTCACCGCGCTACTGGACCATCTATAATGACGATGTGACTTGGCCGGCTGCCTACTTCTACAGTGCAAAGATGTTGTGGCAGAATTATGGCGACACCGAACCGATCAAAAAGCACTACCCTTCCATGAAGCGTTATCTGGAACGCATTCAACAGGTCTCGATGGAAGATTATATCCTCACCAAAGACACCTATGGTGACTGGTGCATGCCACCCGAATCACAGGAACTCATTCACTCACAAGATCCAACCCGAAAAACTGCCGGTGCGGTGTTGAGCACCACCATGTATTACAGTTTATTGGATCTGATGAGCGAGTTTGCCCTGCTCACCGGAAACGAGAAAGATATAGCCGGATATAAAGAGTTGGCATCAAAAATCAAAGAGGCTTATAATATCCGATTTTTTAATGTCGATTCGGCTTTGTATGACAATAACACCGTCACAGCCAATATTCTTTCATTACGATTGGGGTTGACGCCGGAAGGATACGAACAAAAAGTGTTTGACAATATCGTACGGAAGACAGAGGTCGACTTCAATGGGCATGTAAGTACCGGAGTATTGGGGATTCAACATCTGATGAGAGGTTTGACGGAATATGGAAATGTGGATCTAGCCTACAAGATCGCTACCAACCACACCTATCCCAGTTGGGGATATATGATTGAAAAAGGGGCAACCACCATCTGGGAACTGTGGAACGGAGATACGGCCAATCCGGCGATGAACTCCGCTAACCACGTCATGCTGCTGGGTGACCTGTTGATCTGGTTTTACGAAGACTTAGCAGGTATCAAAAACCACCCGGAAACAACAGCTTACAAAAAGTTGCTGATGGAACCGAAATTCCCTGAAGGGCTATCACATGTAAAAGCCTCTTACAATTCGGTTTACGGCGAAATCAAAAGCGAGTGGAAGAAAGAAAACGGCACATTCCTTTGGGAGATCACCATCCCCGGGAATAGTTCGGCCATTATCAAGTTACCGAAAGAGTTGAATATAGCCGCACCGGACGGAGCAGGAGTAAGAAATGTGACCGAAACAAAAACCGGAATAGAGATAGAATTAGGTTCCGGTAATTACCGACTTCACAACAAATAAAACTTCCGAAGAAATAGCCGACACTGAACCTTCGTAAGATACAATCAGGACTAATCCTATCATGTCATCTTACGAAGGTTTATTTTTTAACAATCAACTATTTAATTATTTTTACACTTTTTTTTCTTAATAAATTTGTTTTTTTGATTTATCATTCCGTAATTGCATTTCGTCTCATCCCGTGAAACGGGATAATATAAATTGATAGCCTTTTTTCGTCGTATAACTGTCTATTGATACGCCGTAGTTTGTTATTTTGTGATCTTGCCGCATAATTTGTCTTTTTACCCTACATGATTGTTTCTCTTTCAACAATCATCAAGGAAGTTTCCACTTTTCTATTTGAATGCCATCCTAACCAGTTGGCATAAAAACCAGTTAATAAAACCAAATCATGGAAGCAAAGGAATTATTCACTAAAGTTAGTCGTTTTCTCGCCATGACAAATCCCAAGCAAGCTTGGCTCTGTTCATTTGGCTTAACGAAAACGTTGTTTTTTTCTCTTCTCTGCCTAATATTTTCTTCTTGCGAAGGGGATACTCCAACTCCTCCCGGAGCCTTAGGCGAAGAGGTCCGGCTAAGTGCCACGATTGAAGGGTTAAAAACCCGTGCCTCCGGATCCACTTGGGACAAAGGAGACGCCATTGGCGTCTATATGAAAAAATCGGGGGAAGCACTCTCTTCCTCGGCTATCGCGATGAATATAAATTATCAGACAACGGGTACATCTGCCTTTTTACCGGCAAAAGGTGCGACGACTATCACTTTCCCCCTCGATGGCTCAAATGTGGATTTCATCGGTTATTATCCATATAAAGAAGATATTAGTAACTTTATTTATCCGATTGACTTGTCCGACCAATCGGTACAGGCCAATATCGACCTACTCTATTCTGATAATGCCAAAACATTCAATGCGGACAATCCCGACATCAACATGTCATTCTCGCACCAACTGTCGAAAATCGCACTTCAGATAGAGCACGAATTTCGACCAACCTTGAGTGATATTGAAATTATTATCACCAATGTAGCGACAAAGGCAAATTTCGACCTGAAGGATGGCACACTGTCGGCTCCGTCTGCTACCGAGGATATCGCATGTATGGTGGCAGCCAACGGGTTGACTGCCGAAGCGATCCTGCTGCCCACCTCCGATCTCAGTGGGATAGAATTTTGGTTCCTTTTGGATGAGGAAACATTCAAATATCCTCTGAGTAGCGTACCGGAGATTCAATCTTTCGAGAAATCGACCCGCTACACCTATAATATTTACCTGAATTCCGATCTCATTCCCGTTGTTACCGTAGGAGAAATATCCGATTGGACAGAAGGACCTTCCGTTAACGCGACCCTGCCTACCACAAACGATCCCCCTCCCAGTATACCAGGGTCTAAGAGGTCTCCTTATACGGTAAGCGAAGCACAAGAACACCAAGGTAAAGCCAGCGTATGGGTGGAAGGATATATTGTGGGCTCATTCGACGGTTCTATCAATAAATTTATTCCCGGCACAACAGGTGCGAAAAATACCAATCTTGCATTGGCAGATAATCAGGATGAAACCGATACCGATAAAATGATTCCCGTAGAATTGCCTTCATCGGGAACAATTAGAGAAGCGTTAAATTTGGTGAGCAAGCCCGAAAACTTTAATAAAAAGGTGAAGATCAAGGGAAACTTGATAGAATATTATGGTGCTCCGGGATTAAAGAGTCCTAAAGAATACGTTTGGATAGAATCAGTGCCCTAAAAGTTGAGCAATATGGCGCGCTTTATCAACCCATTTACCGATGTGGGTTTTAAAAAGATTTTCGGACAAGAGGTCAGTAAAGAACTGATCATCGACTTTTTGAACGATCTGCTGGAGGGTGAAAGAAACATTAGAGATATCCGTTTTCTGGATAAGGAACTGTTACCGGAGATCGAGGGAGACAGGGGAACTGTTTACGATATTTTTTGCATTTCCGACACGGGTGAATACTTCATCGTTGAGATGCAGAATATCCGACAGATCAATTTTTCCGACCGGGCATTGTATTACCTCTCCAGGGCAATTGCCCGACAGGGACAGCCGGGCAATTGGATGTTCGCACTGAAAGCGGTGTATGGGGTATTCTTTATGAATTTTCGTTTGCACGACACCACGGATAAGCTGCGCAGCGATATTATCCTGGCTAACCGGAATACGCATGAACAATTCAGCGACAAACTGCGTTTTATCTTTATAGAACTTCCCTCATTCATAAAAGAGGAAAGTGAGTGTGAGACAGATTTTGACAGATGGATTTATGTGTTGAAAAATATGGAAACGTTAGAAAGAATACCTTTCAAAGCTCGCAAAGCGGTCTTTGAAAAACTGGAACAGATGGCTGAAATGGCTTCCATGAGCGAGAAGGAGCGTGACAGGTATGAAAATAGCCTCGATATCTATCGTGACTACTTGGCTACGGCGGCCTATGTCGAGCAAGCCGAAGAAATAGGTATGGCTCGAGGCATGAAAAAAGGCATGGAGAAAGG
>JBAYRG010000187.1:0-6225 GCA_041676805.1 Proteiniphilum sp. | reverse complement strand
TTCACCCCCTTTAGTATCTCTTGGGGTAGAGTCAGGTCGCTATTTTTCCCAAAAAAGGTGCCATAAAACCGGATCTTCTTTATCTTTCCATTTCCGATATTAAGGAAAGTCTGTATCTGTCCGGCAGGATAACGCTTCTCGCGCACCACCTCTGCCACCGGATTATGTCCATAGGTCCAGTGCCAACTGGCAAACTTTTCTTCACGGACCTCTTCAATCACCTCTTTCTCGGAGTCACTAAAATGATATTCTGTCATTTCGGGGAACTTCCGTACCATATGTTGGAGTATCTTGTCTGCAAATTCATGGACAGTGATTTTTACCGGAAGATTAGGGAGGATATTATCCACCCGGCTACGGACCGATTTCACCCCTTTGAAATCGACCGTCTCTCCGGACACTTCCAGCGCTTTAGACAATACGGTCAGATCGGTATCGAACAGCAGGCAACCATGATGCATCACCCGGTTACCGACATAGGCCTGTGCGTTTCCACAGATCTTTTTTCCATCAATGGTGATATCGTTCCTGCCGGAGAATTCTGCTTTTGCGCCCAATTCGGCCAGTGTTTCGATGACCGGTTGCGAAAAGGTCTTGAAGTCGAAATCGTTCTCTCCCTCCTCTTCATTGGAAATAATGGTATAATTCAAGTTGTTCAGGTCGTGATAAACCGCTCCACCGCCGGTAATACGCCTTACCACATGAATTCCGTTTTCTTGTACAAAGCGGCTGTTGATCTCTGCCTGCGTATTTTGATGTTTCCCGACGATAATGGCCGGTTCATTGATCCAAAGGATAAAAATCTTATTGAATTGCTTCAGTTCTTTGAAGCAAAACTCTTCCAACGCGATATTATACGCGGGGTCATTACTTTTGTTGACAATATATATCATAGTGCAAAAAGGAGAGCGGGTTCCGGTCATTTTTCAGCCGAAACCCGCCATTAGTTATATCAATTAATTTTAGTCTCACTAATGTTTACAACTAAAGCGGAGACCTTTAGATATTTTGTGGGAACCCATAGCTCGCAATGAGCGTAAAAAGAGTTGTTAGCGAAGCGACTTCAACTCTTTTAGCGAATAAGAGCTATAATGGGTCTCAAAATATCGTCAGTCGATGATTTAGTTGCAAACATACGACCACAAGTGAAGGATTTCACTTCTTCTTTTTCGGGATATGCACGGCTTCACCCAACACATCGGCAAAAGCTTCAAACAGCGCCTCTGAATAGGTGGGATGCCCGTAGATGGTCTTTATCACCTCATCCACCGTGATCTCCATCTCCATAATCAGCGATGCCTGGGTAATGATCTCAGCAGCCGAAGGTCCGATAATATGTACGCCCAGCACTTCACCATACCGGTTATCGGCAATCACCTTCACGAAGCCATGTGCTTCGCTGGATGCCAAAGCACGACCGTTGGCGGCAAAGCTGAAACGTCCGATACGGATATCGTCGTACTTCGCACGCGCTTCCTCTTCGGTCAGTCCGACCATCGCTACCTCCGGAGAAGTATATACTACCGACGGAGCGGAGAGCAGCCTGATGGAACGATGATTTCCCTGTACTGCGTTTTCGGCAGCCACCTCACCCATACGGAAAGCCACATGGGCAAGCATCTTGATGCCGTTCACATCGCCGGGTGCGTAAATACCTTTCACACTCGTCTCCATATATTTATTCACCTTGATCTTACCCCGCTCGGTCTCGAACTTCATTTCACCCACTCCTTCCAGATCGGGCACACGGCCGATGGAGATCAACGCCTTGTCGGCAATCACCGACTCTTTCCCGTCGATCTTGATTTCGAGCTTATCACCCTTGTCCACGATCTCGGTGATACGGGCAGAGGTGATCACCGTCATCCCTTTCTTCTTGATGATCTTGGTCAGTTCGGCAGAAACTTCATGATCGAGAGGCGGCACGATACGATCCATCATCTCGATGATAATCACCTTGGACCCGAGGCCGGCAAATGATTGTCCCATTTCGGTACCGATTACTCCACCACCAATAACGGCCAGCGTTTCGGGTACCTCCTTAATGGCGAGCAGGTCGTCGCTGGTAAGCACCTTGTCGCTCTCGATACCCGGGATATTGATTTTTGATGCTTTCGACCCACCGGCCAGAATGATCTTGTCTGCCTTGACGATCTGCGAGTCGTTCACCACCACATCCTTGTTCTTGTTGATCCTGCCGACACCTTGGTAAATATCCACACCATTGCTCTTGAGAAGTGCTTCCACACCGCTGGTAAGCTTTCTCACCACGCTGTTTTTGAACTCCTGCACCTTCTCCATATCCACCTTGATCTGTGAGCTGTCGATCAGTATTCCTCTTGTAGATGCTTCCCGGATATGCTCGATGATCTCGGCATTCTTCAGATAAGTCTTTGTAGGAATACATCCTACGTTGAGGCAAGTGCCTCCGAATGCCCCCTTTTCCACGATGGCCACCCGTGCACCCAATTGGGCCGCCTTGATAGCAGCCACATATCCTGCGGGACCTCCCCCGATCACTACCACCTGATAGTTGTCCTCAAGACGGATCATCCGCT
Organism: Proteiniphilum sp.; assembly: GCA_041676805.1. Classification (GTDB taxonomy): domain Bacteria; phylum Bacteroidota; class Bacteroidia; order Bacteroidales; family Dysgonomonadaceae; genus Proteiniphilum. The sequence goes on along the minus strand of JBAYRG010000187.1, from coordinate 3,667 downwards.
TATCCTCTTCACTCTCTTTCTCACCTGTATCTTCAATTACCTCGGGCATCAGCGTGTCAACCGACTCGTTCTCCTCACCGATATAGCCGATCACCTCGGTTACCGGTACGGTATCGCCATCGTTATGTACAATCTTTAACAGGATACCCGATTCTTCCGCCTCGATCTCCATACTGGTCTTGTCGGTCATAATCTCAAGAATGATCTCGCCTTCCTTCACCGGATCACCCTCTTTCTTCAACCATTTCACTATTTGCCCTTCGGTCATGTCTATACCGGCTTTGGGCATGATTATTTCAAAAGCCATATATTATTTTTTTAAATAAATAAAGTGATCGGATCTTCCAACAGTTTTTTCAGATCGGTCATAAATTTCGCCGCGGTCAGCCCGTCAATAATACGGTGGTCGCTGGTAAGGCTTATCTTCATAATGGGCCGTACAACCGCTTCACCATTTACCGGCACCAGTTTCTCCTTCGTGGAGGCAACACTTAAAATAGCCGCATTGGGTTGATTGATGATAGCGGTAAACTCATCCACGGGATACATCCCCAGGTTACTGATCGTAAAGGTGCTGCCCGCCTGTTCGTCGGGGAGCAATTTCTTGGAAAAAGTACGCTCGGTCAAATCTTTCAATGCAACTACAAATTCGCTGAGCGACATCTTGTCGGCATTCTTCACCACCGGCACCAGTAGCCCTTCGTCCAGTCCGACCGCCATTCCCAGATTCACATAATTATGAAAAGTCATCTCCGTTCCTTCGGGATTAAGGCTGGCATTGATATACTTATGTTTCAGCAGCGCTCTCACCACAGCCAACGAGATCAGGTCGGTCACCGTCAGTTTCTTTCCGGTTTTCTCCTGTATCGGTTCCATCAGTTTTTTACGTAATGCCAGCAGTTCGGTCATATCCACTTCCCATGTCTGTATAAAAGTGGGGATACCGAAGAAACTTTCCGTCATACGTTTGGCAATGATCTTCCGCATCTGGGTCATCGCCACTTTTTCAGTCTCCCCTACCACCGTAGCTGCCTGGGATACCGCTGCAGGTGTGGCCGGCACTTTCTGCGATACTTCTGCCGCCGGTTTGGAGAGAGCTTGCTCCGTTTTCGGAACCGTCACTATTCCAAAGTCGTCGAGGGTGAATCGGGCTTTCAAATCGGGGTCGGAGATCAATTCCAGCACATCGTCCTTCATGATCTTGTTGCGGTGTCCCGATCCTTGTACCCCTTTCAGGTCTATATTATGCAGTTCGGCAATATGGCGTGCAAGGGGGGAAACATGTGTTTTCTCCTCATAGTTGAAATTGGCTATATCGTCCTTATGGATGCGCCCTTTGTAACCGGTACCGGTCACACTGAGCAGCTCCACTCCCAGACGTTTTGCCAAAGCCCTGGCCGCCGGTGTTGCCCTCAATTTTTTATTTTCCATCAATTCCCTTTTTATCGGTTATTCACTAACTTGAGAATGTACTTCTTGATCCGCTCCACATTGGGGATCATAGCCGCCTCCAATGTCTGGTTATAGGGGATGGGTACATCCTCACCGGCAAGGCGCAATATCCGTCCGTCCAAATAATCGAACGCATCGCTCTCGGCAATCATCGCGGCCACCTCACCGATAAAACCGCCGGTTTTATGTGCATCGTTCACCAGTAATACCTTTCCGGTCTTCTTGACTGATTCGAGTACCGACTCCTTATCGAGCGGCGCCAGGGTACGGAGGTCTACCACCTCCACGCTCACCCCTTCGGCTTCTTCTACCTCGTTGGCGGCCTGCATCACCCTTTCCAGCATACGTCCGTAAGTAATCACGGTCACATCTTTTCCCTCTTTCTTGATATCGGCTTTTCCGATCGGCAATACAAATTCCGGATCAAGGGGAACTTCACCCTTCATATTGTATTGTGCCTTGTATTCGAGGAAGATCACCGGATTATTGTCACGGACTGCCGCTTTGAGTAATCCTTTCACATCGGCCGGTGTGCCCGGGGCAATCACCTTGAGTCCGGGGATATGGGTAAACCAGGCTTCGAGCGACTGTGAGTGTTGCGCGGCCGAGCCGACACCACCTCCCGCGGCAGCACGGAATACCACCGGTATCTGGCCTTTCCCGCCGAACATATATCTTGTCTTGGCAGCCTGATTCACAATGTTGTCCATCATATAGACGATAAAGTCCATAAAGGTGACATCCACAATGGGCCGCATCCCGGTCATGGCAGCCCCAATGGCCGCACCGGAGATAGCATTTTCTGAAATGGGGGTATCACGCACGCGTTCTTGGCCGAATTCTTCGAGCATACCGACTGACGTACCGAAGTCACCTCCGAAAATACCCACATCTTCTCCCATCAGGAATACGTTCTCATCACGACGCATCTCTTCCGACATAGCCATGATAATGGCGTCGCGGACAGACATGATCTTTGTATTATTTTCCATCTGTTTTTATACTGTTGTTGTTTTGTACGAGCAACGGAGACCAGGAGGCCCCGGGCTAAATCATTTTATCAGGATTATAAAAATTAGTCTGCAAAGATGTCTTCGAATGCTGACTCCAAAGACGGTTCAGGACTGCTCAACGCAAATTTCACAGACTCTTCTACCGCATCTTCAGAGGCTTTCTCTATCGCTTCTATCTCTTGTGCAGTAGCTATTTTATTCTCGAGAAGATATTTTTTAAAGCGATCAATAGGATCTTTCTGCTTCCATTCATCCACCTCTTTCTTAGTCCTGTATTTCCCGGGGTCAGAGGTGGAGTGTCCCAACCAACGGTAGGTAATCGCCTCTACCAATACCGGGCCATTGCCATCACGCACATATTGAACTATCTCCTCAAATTTATTATAAACAGCGAGCAAATCATTGCCATCTTCAATAAAATGTCCGGGGATACCATAAGCACAAGCGCGTTGGTAATTGTAGTCGACATTGATCACATCCTTGATCGGCGTACTGATCCCATACAGATTATTAATGGAGTAAAAAATCACCGGCAATTTCCAGATGGAAGCTATATTCAGCGTTTCATGGAAAGTCCCTTCGTTACAGGCGCCATCACCAAAACAACAAAGCACGATCTTCCCGGTATTCTTCATCTTTTGGGTGAGTGCGGCGCCAACGGCCATTCCCATGCCTCCGCCTACAATCCCGTTCGCACCTAAATTACCTCCGTCGAGATCGGCAATATGCATCGATCCGCCTTTCCCCTTACAGGTTCCCGTGGCTTTTCCCATAATCTCAGCCATCATCCCGTTGAGGTCAATCTCCAACGCGATACTCTGTCCATGCCCGCGGTGGTTGGAAGTAATCAGATCGGATCCGGCATTGATCGCACCGATAGCACCCACGTTGGCCGCTTCTTCACCAATGGAGAAGTGCGTCATTCCGGGTATTACCCCCTTTCTCACAAGCCGGTTTACCTTGTGGTCGAAATTGCGGATATCAAGCATCAACCGATGCATGTGCAACATTTTCTCTTTTGTTAATTCACTCTTTTTTGATTTTGTTTTGGCCATAACAGCTATTACTTTACTATATATTATTTCTTTAGTGGATAATTAGAACAATTCTACATAAGAACATTTTTTTTACCCTATTGTTTGAGGAAGCACTCCTTTTATGTTTTATTAAAGATTTGATTACAAAAGAGGAAGGAAGAAGGA
>JBAYRG010000186.1:0-6236 GCA_041676805.1 Proteiniphilum sp. | reverse complement strand
TCCATTGTCTTACGTAAATCCCCCTGCTCACGATAGAGCATTGCACGTTGCAGATAGGCATCCCCGGTAGGACCTAAAGCGATATCCACCAGATCACGCACGGTTTTGATGCGGTCTCCCACGGCATATTTTCCGGGGCGCTCTATTGCTCCTGTGATTTCTACCATATTGGAAAATTTTTCGGAGATGTCATCAACGTTGATCTGATCGCCATCTTGTAGTTTGAAACTTGTGTATTCGGATTGATTGATGGTGAAGGCTTCCATCTCATAAATACCTTTCCTGAGCACTGAAACATTGGTCTGGTAAGCATTGCCATTGAATCCTCCCGCAAAACGGATCAAATCTTGCAATGTTTCATCTTCTCGTATTTCGTACCACATTGGACGTTTGATTTCTCCAGTGATTTGTGCAAGTGTACTGTAAGGTTCAACCATCACGATGTCACCCTCTTGTAGGTTGATGTCGTTTGTGTTGTTGCCATTCATCAGATAATCGTAAAGATCTACTGCCGCCATATTTTTTCCTGCCCGAAAGATACGGATATTACGTAAGCTTCCTATTTTGGAAGGACCACCGGATACATAAAGTGCATGGAATGCCGATGCAAAGGAAGAGAGGGTATAGGTGCCGGGAGCCGTTACCTCTCCCATTACATTGACCTTGATGGTGCGTACATTCCCCACGGAGATAGCAAGAAATGTACCGGGGGTAGCTGAATCGAGATCGGAGTAGATAGAAGAGAATTGGTTACGTATCTTTGATTCGGCTTGTTGTACATGAAGTCCGCTCAGCATGATCCGTCCTAATCCCGGTACGATAATATAACCGTCGGGAGTGATGTTGTAATGTACGTTCAGCTCCGAGTTACCCCATAGATCGATAATCACCTCGTCTCCGGGACCTAACACATAGTTGGCCGGGGTAGGCATATTCATATTGGGTGCGAAAGTGAGGTTCGCCCTGGAAAAGAAATCTTGTCCGTATATCTGTTCTTTGGGAGAAGTTTGTGACATCTCCGTAATAATAAGGGGTATTTCCGTGGTATCCCTGAGAATAATACTGGATGAACCGTCTTTAACCTTTCTATCATCTCCGGTGATATCCTGATTGTTTTCGTATTGGGCACGGATACGCTGAAGCTGAGTAACGGTGATTCCTTTTTTGTTCAGCTCCATCAGTATCTGTTGCTGGGACATACCCGAGTTCTCATATTTCTGTAATTCCCGGATCGCCTGTTGATCGGTTATTTGGCCATATAAATTGCTGATCAGGGATAATAGTATGATTATCAGGATTGTAGTTTTTTTCTCCCTATCCATAATAGTTCCAAATTTTTTGTTAATAGTGGGTGGTTGATCATTGGATCAGTGACAAAAATAGAGGATATTTTGATAACCAACAATAATAGGATGGTTATTTTCCCCGTCCTGCAATTGCACTGAACAGTCCCCGTTTTTTAGTTTTTTCTTCAGTTGGAGATGATTGTCCTGCCATGACTTTTAGCACATTGTTCCCTTCAGTAGCCGCTTTGACAGCATTGTAAATGACTCCCCAGTCGGGAAGTCCTCCCAGATTACGGTCGTCGATAAACATATCGACTCCCAGTTTTCGTGAAACCTCTTCTCCCAGCTCCTTGGTCTCACCCCTGTAGTTCTCGTTTTCGGCGTAGAAATGGAGTCCACGCCGAGCACAGTAGTCGATAGCTTCCTGCAGGAGACGACCGCGACGAACCGTCCATAGGATCAGTTTGTGCCCCTCTTTTTGCATTTGTAACAGCGTTTCAATAGCAAAGGGAATCGGTTTACCGATGTCCGGATAGGCATGCTCCACAATAGTTCCGTCGAAATCGATAGCAATGATCATGAGTCTGAATAGTTCAAATTACAAAGGTACGAAAAAAGTCCTTATAATCCCGAGTTTGTGTCAAAGATAAAACAGGGCGATGAAGACCTTGCCTATTGGATGAAAACAAGCAATAAAGCCATACTCAAAAAGATAGCAGAACTCACAAAAGCTATTTTTGAAAAATATATCATTAAAACACCTGATTCAATTATTGCCGCAACAGCGAAAGCGTTGCAATTACCATTAGTAACATCATATAAGGATTTTAAAAAAATATTAGATATTTCTATTATCTTTATTTGATCTGAATTACTCATTATGTCTTCTCCACCATGGAGAGGCTAATTTCTACCTCGGCGCACCCCAGCTGTTCGATACGGATGATGATCCTGTATTTTCCCTCCACGGTGATTAATTCTCCTTCCAGACCCGTAAGCGGGCCTTTGATCACCCGTACTTTTTCGCCTGGTTGAAGGTCGTTGTCGCTGAAACTGACGGCGCTGTCGGAGTGGTCGAGCATAAAGCGGAAACGATCCATCTGGTCTGCCGGTATCTCTGTGGGGCTGTGTTCGCCACGGAGTGTCAGATAGTGTATTATGGAAGGATGCGTAATGACACTGCGTTGTTCTTCGGTATCGACACGCACAAAGATCATCATCGGGATGAGCACCCGTTCCACTTTTTTCTTTCGGTCGCTCCATTGCCGTACTTCTTCCTGGACCGGCAGGAAATTATGAATGCCCATCGCCGTAAGACGATCACGCACCTTTTTTTCGTGGTGCATTTTTACATAAGCTGCCAGCCATCTCTTTTTAGCCATATTCTTTATTTATTCGTTGTTATCTATTTTCCAATAACCTCTTGTGCCGCCAATTCGTTTAATAATACCTTTTCTTTTTAGTACGTCTAAATGTTTTAATACGGCAGACTGGTTAATATTTATAACTTCAGATATTTTTCTGTAACTTATAGATGGATTATCTTTTATAAGATTAAAAACAGCTAATTGGCTTTCTGTAAGTGCCATTGTATTTGTAATATTATCTATTGCACCACCTATTGCACCACCTATTACACCACCTATTGCACCACCTGCTTCTTTATTATTTTTATTCGTTAGACTTAAAATCCTAAATGTGACTAAAGCCATATCGATGCTATTGTCAAATAAAACTTTTGTTTATGGTAAGATTATTACCCATAAATAACAAACCTCCATAGGTTAGATGTTTATCATCTATTATCTGTAGTTTTTCCAGAAAATCTTTTTCTGTCATGTTATTGTAGACAGATGATAAATTTGCACGTAACATATAATCCCTATAACGAGCAAGTGTTGTCCGGTTTATATCTTTTAGAGTTGTTCTTTCCACGGGACGAGCCGACATCACCCCAAAAAGTTGATCACGCAGCATCGCATTGATTTCTGAATCAGTTGCACGTTGATCGCCACTCCCTGTTCGGATAAAAGTATTTTTCAAAGAATTGAAATATACCGGTTTTTGTTCAGAGGAAAGAATGTGGAAAGCCAAAACAATTTTACCATCAATTCTATATTTCTTGCATATAGGGTTGATCAGAACATTGAACTTATTTTGACTACGTAAGACAGTAGAAAAATCTTGTTCTAATTTTTCTGGATTTTCAACTCCGATGATTTCAAACCTTTTTCCTTCCTGTGATACACCCAGGATAACCCATCCTCCGGCAGAATTGGAAAATGCACTTACACTTTCCCAAATGTTTTTTGGTAGTTCTGAATGGGCCTTTTTTACTTCAAAGTCATCCCATTCAATATCATTCAAGTGTTGACGCAGTTCTGTTTTATTCACTTTTTTCCTTGTGTTGAGGATTTATCATAACATCAGTTCTTACTCTCGAAATTACTGCTTTTTTCGATTATACGCAAAGATATGTGGAACTTTACATTCTATATATCCTTGTTTAAATTATTACCCTATTAAGAACTAAGTCAGGAATATTCTGTCTATATTAAAATTGTTAACATTTTAAAATTGATAACTGACGCCATCCTATTTGTGCTAAATTTGTACCTCGAAAATAATAGATACTCCACAGGAACGACGATTGTAAACTCATATGATGCACAAAATATTTTCCCTGCTGATTATATTTTTGATCGGGACAACAGGGCTATTTTCATCCGGGCCGCCGGCGACGGAGGTGAGAGCAGTCTGGCTGACTACCAATTACGGACTGGACTGGCCAAGCAACCGTACCAGTGTTGAAGTGCAAAAAAGGGAACTGATAGAGATCCTCGATAAGCTGAAGAAATATAATTTCAATACGGTGCTCTTTCAAGTGAGGGGCAGGGGAGAAGTGCTCTATAATTCGCGTATTGAGCCGATGTCTTCGCTTATTGCTTCTAGCGGAGCGGGACGTCCCCCGTTTGATCCCCTCGCATTTGTGGTGGAGGAGTGCCATAAAAGGGGATTGGCATGCCATGCATGGGTAGTCACTTACCCTTTGGGGAGTGATAAGCATGTGCGTAGTTTAGGAGCGCAGTCTGTGACAAGAAAAAATCCATCCATCACCAAGCAGTTTCAGAGGGAATGGTTTCTTGACCCGGGGAATCCGCGTACAGACGATTATCTGCTTTCGATCGTGGAAGAGATTGTGGGCGGATACGATGTGGATGGTATTCATTTCGACTATATCCGTTATCCTGACAGCAGAGGACGATTCCCTGATGATGGAATGTACCGGTTGCATGGTAGAGGGAAGTCGAGGGATGAATGGCGCAGAGATAATATCACCCGTTTTGTGGCGAAGATGTATGATCAGGTGAAGACATGGAAGCCTTGGGTTCAGGTAAGTAGCGCGCCGCTGGGGCGGTATCGCGCGCTGGATAATAACGGAGTGGGGTGGACTGCCTTGGAGACAGTGTCACAGGATGCCGGCAAATGGATGATGATGGGCAAGCATGATGCCATTTACCCGATGATGTATTATAAGGAGAGACTTTTTTATCCATTTGTGGACGATTGGTTGAAGCATGGTGATGGCCGGATTATTGTACCCGGATTGGGAGCTTACCAGATGATAGAATTGGGATGGTCACACCGTGATATACTGGATCAGGTGGACTATGTCCGCCAGAAAGAAATGCATGGACAAGCTTATTTTCGTGCAGAAAACGTGCTTTCTAATACAAAAGGTATCTTGCAGGATTTACAGGAATATTATAAATATCCGGCAAAGCTACCCCCCATGACCTGGTTGAATGATTCTATCCCTGACAGCCCCTATGATTTGCGAGCGGAAAAAGATGAAGAGGGAATGTTTGAACTTTCGTGGGAGAGAAGCCGCAAAGAGAGGGTGACCTATAATGTGTATCGGAGTGAGACCGATACGCTAAGCCTTGATAATGCGGAAAAACTGATGGCTATGGGGCTGAGAGAGCCAATATTTCGTTATCGGGCAGAAGAGAACGATAAGGCTTATTATTACTATATTACCACATCAGATGCATATTATAATGAGAGTGGACCATCTATCCCGGCTTTCTTTTACCATTCGGAGACAGTGAAATAATGTGCCAATCCCGATAAATCGGGACGAGTAGTGCTAACCCCGACAAGTTGGGACAACTAGTTCCGGTTTATCGGGAAGTAGTGCAATGTAGTTGAGTCAAATCTAAAAAAATCTTTATTCTTTATTCTTTGTTCTTTATTCTAATAGAAAATCGAAAAAAAAGGATAATTTTGTACTCTATGGATGCTGCTCAAAAATTGAAGCAACAGGTAAGAAGCGAGTTTATGGAGTATCTGACACTTCATAAACACAGAAAAACACCCGAACGTTTTGCGATTCTCGATCATATCTACTCTGTAAGAGGACATTTTGATATGGACTCTCTCTACAATTCTATGATTGAAATGAACTTCCGGGTGAGCCGTGCTACGCTTTATAATACCATCGAGTTATTGTTGGATTGTGGATTGGTGGTGAAACATCAGTTCGGGGCGAATACTTCGAAATACGAAAGGGCATACGGTAATGAAAACCATGATCATCTTATCTGCACAACTTGCGGAGAGGTACGCGAGATGACGGGTGATTTGCTGACTCCTGCTCAACTTAAAAAGATCAGGAAGTTCAAAGTGAGCTACTATAGCACCTATATTTACGGTACCTGTAGTAAATGTGTTCATTCCAAACGGATGGAGATGAGGCGTTTGGAGAAGAAGGGTGAGTCTAAACAGAATAAAAGCAATGGTAATACTACTTTACTAAAATAAAAATATTACTTAAAGTTTTGAATATCAAAAATATATTCGTATATTTACATCATTATTAATCCCGTCTGATTGTTTTGATAGATGAAGTCAAAACGAGCAGACAAAAAAAATTTTGCCCCGGAATTT
>JBAYRG010000185.1:0-6291 GCA_041676805.1 Proteiniphilum sp. | reverse complement strand
TTATAGCAGCATTGATTTTATCATTTTGCATCAATTTTTTATCACATACCAGAACTTTCTGATTCCGCTACTAGGTGGACTATTGCTGGATGCACTTATCGGCGACCCGCACCGTTTGCCCCACCCCATCCGGTTGTTTGGCAACATGATCTCATGGTGTGACCGGCAATTTAACCGGGAAAATCACCGAAAGAGGAAAGGAATAGTTGTCGCTTTGGGACTGGTATCATTGGTCTTCCTATTTTTATTTGGACTGGAAAGGATACTCTCCTCCTACCCTGTTGTTTTACTCGTTGTCAACACCATCCTCTTTTTCTATGCTATCAGCAATCGGAGCCTGATTTCTGAAGCGATGAAAGTGGAAAAACTGGTGGTAAAAGACGATATACCGGCTACACGGAAGCAACTGAGTTGGATTGTGGGGCGCGACACATCCCGGTTAACAGCCAAACAGATCCGCACGGCAACATTGGAGACGTTGGCCGAAAATCTCAGTGACGGCGTAATCGCCCCCCTATTCTTCTACACACTCGGCGGTATCCCGCTGATGATGGCATACAAGATGATCAATACAATGGATTCCATGATTGGGTATAAAAACGACAAATACCGCAATTTTGGCTGGTTTGCCGCCCGTATCCTGGATGATGGGGCCAATTATCTGCCTGCACGGATGACAGCTTTGTTGATGGTTTTGCTCCCTCCCTCCGGAAGAGGGTTTCGCTTTATCAACCAATATGCCCGATACCACGCAAGCCCCAATTCCGGTTATCCCGAATCGGCATTGGCCGGTATCCTCGATTGCCGTTTCGGCGGACCGAACATCTATCATGGTAAGTTAGTGGAGAAACCCTATATCGGGGAAAACGACAGGGAGCTGACCCATGCCGACGTACGACATGCCTGTTTTATCAATATACGGGTTACACTCATAATGACACTAATAATTATCCTGATCCTTTACGGATTATTCCTCTTTTTTTAATTATCTCACTTTTTTGTTTCATATGATTAGAACTATTATTTTCAAAGGTATCATATGGAACTCGCTTTTAATCATGTTCTTTAGTTTAATAATTTGAATGCTCGTTTCATACAATTTTGTTTCATACTTTTTAGTTTCAAATAAATCAGTTTCAAACTCTTTAGTAACATACCTTTTGGTAAGATATTTTTTTATCTTTGTAGCATATTGTTTAAAACGATGATATAAATATGTCAAAAACAAAAAAGAACAACCGTAGTATCTATCTGATAGTCTTGTTGATTGTGATAGTCGGTATAACAGTCTATTTTTTACGGAAATCGGGGGCAGAAACTGAGTTGGAAACGCAATCCGAAGCATTGGATATCCCTTTTCGGAAACAGGGAGAGCTGCTTTTTACAAGCCAGGTGATTGGTGACACCTTGACAGTGATCGACATTGAAGTGGCCGATAACAATCAACTACGGGCACGTGGATTGATGTACCGGCGTCTCCTTCCGGAAAAGGCGGGAATGTTGTTTATCCAGGATATGGAAGAGATGCAGAGTTTCTGGATGAAAAACACCTATATCCCATTGGATATCCTTTTTGTAAATAGGGACAAAGAGATCGTCACCATCCACGCAAATACCACCCCATTGAAGGAGTGGAATTATGCATCTACAGAACCGGCGCTCTATGTAGTGGAAGTAAATGCAGGATTTTCAAACCGTCACAACATTGGTGTTGGCGACAGAATAGAATTTATTATTTCGAAATAATCCCCTTCCCCTAATCTCTCAGATAATTTATCACTCCGGGATCTGACCAGCTCTGAGTGCTTTCCCACTCTCCTAATCTCCCACCTTTTTACCTTTCACATATTTCTCCAGCCACTGATCCTGCTCCCACAAAAGGTGCAGCACATTCTCCCGGGCAACATATCCATGGCTCTCCTTGGGCAGGATCACCAGACGGACGGGAGCACCAAAACTCTTCAGCGCCTGGAAGTAACGTTCGCTCTGCATCGTATGGGTGCCGGAATTGTTATCACTCTCACCGTGGATAAGCAATAGGGGTGTTTTCATCTTATCGGCATGCATAAAAGGAGACATGATATTATAGGTCTCGGATGCAATCCAATAGTTACGCTCTTCCGCCTGGAAGCCGAATGGAGTAAGCGTACGGTTGTATGCTCCACTGCGGGCGATCCCCGCGGCAAACAGATCGGAATGAGTCAACAGATTGGCTGTCATAAACGCACCATAAGAATGGCCTCCCACCGCCACCCGATTCCGGTCGATATACCCCAACGCATCCACGGCATCTATTGCCGCTTTGGCATTGGCCACCAGTTGCTCCACAAAAGTATCGTTGGGCTGTTCATCTCCTTCCCCCACGATGGGAAAAGCCGCATCATCGAGGATGGCATAGCCGCGCGTTACCCAGTAGATCGGGTTTCCGTAGGAGAGGTAGGTGAATGAATTGGGATTGGCGGTGGTTTGTCCCGCACTATTCCGATCCTTGTATTCAGTAGGATAAGCCCACATGATCATCGGTAGTTTTTCCTTCTTCTCCCTGTCGTAACCCGCCGGCAGGTATAATGTGCCGGTAAGCGCTACCCCATCGTCGCGTTTATAGCTAATCACTTCCTTATAGACATTTTCGATACTTTTGAATGGATTTTCGAAGGCTGTCAATGGTTGTGGCGCACGTTTATTCCTTATATTACGGAGATAATAATTGGGATATTCAGTCGGCGACTCAATCCGGGTAATGACCGATCCTTTTTTACTATCGACAAAAGTGACCAACTCTTCAACCTTGTCAGTATATGCGGATTGGTATATCCGTCTCTTTTTGAGTGTTTTCAGATCCAGTTCATCAATAAACGGGAACTGCCCCTCCGGCGTAAAGCCATCTCCAAAAAGATAGATCGAATTTCCATCCATTTGTAACGTATAGGTTCCCAACGCGTTCTTTGTGGTCTGCGGATAACCGGGATCATCATACACATTCTGATAGTTCCAGTCGACAACGATACATGGTTCCTCTCCATTATCCGACGGATTAAAAACATACATTTTCTGGTTCCGGGTATTCCACCAGCGGTCACGAAGAATGGCATACTCATCGTTTCCCCAGGTAATGCCGGCATAGCGATTGATAGTTTTTGCCAACGAATGAGGCGTTCCGGTAAACGGGGTATCGAGTTGGAATATCTCATCCCGAAAATCGACTTTCACCTCCGGATCGCCCTTGTCAAGTGCCTCTACCCAATAGAGGGTCGACGGTTTATCGGAGCGCCAGTAGATATTCCGTTTTCCTTCCTGGGTAGCCATAAACCCTATCGGAAGATTCTCAAGCAATGGCTGTTCGTTGAACTTCATCACAAATTCTCCATCAGCATTATAAATCTCCGTCACGTTCGGAAAACTATAATAGGGCACCGTATAGGAGAAAGGACGAGAAAGTGTGGTTAGCAACAGATACTTTCCATCGGGGGAAAACGAATGTCCCATATACATTCCTGCCGCTTTCCATTGTCTCTTTGATCCGTCAAAACCAATCTTATACAGTTCTGATGTCATCAATGTTTCGAAATTGGCCTCATCAACCGGATTCTTCAACAAGTCCTGATAGGTACGGTTTTGGGATATCTGGCCATCACTGACCGACACAATCGGTCCTTCCGGCAAAGCCTTTTGGGTATCCATCAATCCGGGACGCTCTTGGGGAAGTATCCTTACAAGTAATCCGGAGCCATCGTTAAACCAACTATATGGAAATCCGACATTGGCATTTACTACGGCATCCGTCATCCTTCTCGCCTGCAAAGTTTTCAGTTCAACAACCCATAATTCAACTCCATTTTCTACCGTATTGGTAAAAGCAAACTTTGTCTCATCAGGCGAAAAAGAGACATTGGCAATAAGTGGATCGGAAGGTAAGCCTTCTATTTGCCGCACCTCTTTATCGGTAGTCTTTTTGTAACGGATATTATTGGAGTAGGTCACCGTACTCGATATATTGGCATCGGGATTGATACGCAATCCTCCCAATCGCACTTCCGGCTGGTTTAGGTCGGACAACGTTTTAAAAGTATTCCGATAAAAGAAAAGCATCTGCTCACCTTTACTGTCCATATTGACTGATGGCGCCCTCTCTATATCGACCAATTCCAGAATTTCAGCCGGTGGCAACTGATAGGTGATATTTTCCTGCGATTCAACAAACCGGTTTGTCATAAGCAAAATCAATAAAATAAGGTAATAAACTCGTTTCATGATGGATCTGTTTTTTATTTGTCATAGTTCAAATTTGTAGAATATAGGATGCGGTTCGGACAAATCCTCGAACAAGTTCGGGCTTTGTCACTCACCTTTCCCTATATTTGTGGAAAACTGAAGCCGATGCCTGTGCCGTAGGCATTACAACCATATCGTTGATATTTACATGCGGCGGACGGGAAACGGCAAACCAGATACACTCCGCCACATCGTCGGCGACCAAACACTCATAGCCCTCGTATACTTTATCTGCCCGGCTTTTATCCCCATGAAAACGGACAATGGAGAATTCTGTTTCCACAGCACCAGGACAAATCTGAGTCACTTTTATATTGTGGGGAAGCAGGTCGAAACGCATCCCTTTCGTCAATGCATCTACCGCATGCTTGGTGGCGCAATAGACATTTCCGTTGGGATAGACCTCTTTTCCGGCAATGGAACCTATGTTGATGATATGCCCTTTTTTCCGGGCGATCATTCCCTGAGAAATAGATCTGGTAACATATAACAACCCCTTCACATTGGTGTCGATCATCCGGTTCCAATCAGCACTGTCACCCTGCTGTACCGGCTCCAGTCCAGCAGCCAATCCGGCATTATTGACCAACAGATCTATATCTTGCCATCCCGAAGGTAAATTCCCCAAGGCTCTCCTCACCTCCTCTTCATTCCGCACATCGAAACAGAGAGTCAATACATGAGTACCATCTTCTTCGAGTTTATGTTTCAATATATTCAATCTCTCCTGTCGCCTGCCGGTAATTACCATATCGAAACCATTACTGGCAAGTTTCAAGGCTGTGGCTTCTCCTATTCCGGATGTTGCTCCGGTAACCAACGCTATCTTTTTCATACGACTAAAATTATTTATTTTCAAAGGTGTCGTATGGAACTCGCTTTTAGTCATGTTCTTGTGTGAGAACAATTCTCATGCTCGTTTCATACGATTATTCTATTTTTTCTTGTCGGTGTATGGAACTCGCGATATTGACTCCGTCGATTACAAAGTAATTCATGAACTTGGTTGAAATCATTTTCATGCTCGTTTCATATGATTCAATTTCAGATTCAAGAGTAGATTAATGTGCTAATTCATTAATCCCGACAAGCCGGGACAAATAATACTAATGTGCCAATTAACCCATTAAGTCCATTACATCATTCAAATTTATTGGCATATTATTCTTATTATCTCTTTAAAATCACTTCTTCACTTCTTCACTTTATATCCAACTTCTCCAAAAGAATCATCAAAAATAGTATAAAAAATCACACCAGACATCTTTTAATAAACAAAAAAGCCTATATTTACGTTTAGTCAAAAGAAAAGATCATATCGTAAAAGCATTATCTATGGAGGAACATTTTATTACAGTGAAAACATTCACCTATCCGGCAGATGTAGCCATTGTCCAATCATTTATGGAAATGAGGGGAATCGACATTTATATGAAAAATTTCACACTTAACAGATTGACATATCCGATCTTTAATATAGAAATGCAGGTAAGAAGTTCCGACTACGAAAGTGCCAAAGAAGCATTGATTGAAGGCGGATTTTCAAAGCCGGAGGATTTCTTGTAAGGTAGTTGTTAGATTGAAAAAGATTGAATGGGATTGAATCAATGACCTAATATTTATATACTTCATAGGATTTCCAATGTCAATAGAACAAGAAAAAAAAGAAACACGGTATAAATATATCCTGATCGGGTTGCTCATTTTTTTGGGACTGATTATTTTCAGACACACACGCCCTTATATGAGTGGTTTTCTGGGGGCTGCTACCCTGTATGTACTTGTGAACGGGCAACAGAAATATTTCACACAAAAGCTTAAATTCAAAAAGTCATTCAGTGCATTGCTTATCGTGTTGGAAGTGCTCTTCTTTATTCTTATTCCTCTTACCGGACTCACTTTCCTGGTAATTGATACCGTTTCAGGGATATCTATTAATCCGGAAGCAATTCTAAGGCAGTTTAACGAATTTGTTGACATATTGGAAGAGAGATTAGGGTTTAACATATTCACCCCTGA
>JBAYRG010000184.1:0-6293 GCA_041676805.1 Proteiniphilum sp. | reverse complement strand
TATCCCTCCAGGAAACAGCCAATTCCCATCCACGTGTCCTCATATCAGCACCGTTTTGCGCCGGAGCTTCCGCTCCCACTACTGCCGGGAGTTGCAACGCCCCTGCTTTCGTAAGCATTCCACGGGTATCCCGTTGATACCAGTCAAAAGTCCCTCTGAGCCGGTACTTGAGTAAACTGAAATCAATACCAAAATCGAGGGTTTCAACGGTCTCCCAGGTGAACGTGCTACTTACCAATGCGGGTAGACCAATGGTGGTCACCTTGCTTCCGTCAATCAACCAGACCGTATTCGCACTATTAATGACCATCTCAGGACTGTATTGATAAGGGGTAATAGCTTGATTACCTATTTGTCCCCATGATCCCCGGAATTTTAATTCTTCCAGCCATCTCTTCGAAAAACTCATAAAGTCTTCTTGTGCCACCTGCCATCCAGCTGAAACAGAAGGGAAAAAACCGAATCTTTTTGATTTTGGGAATTTTGAGGAACCATCATACCTTCCGTTCATTTCAAGTAAATATTTATCCAGATAATTGTAATTCAATCGGTAGAATCCACTGCGGATGGTATATTCCGAATAAGTTTCCTTCAGTATCTTCTCACCTGTCGCATTACCCAATGATGGGATAACATTGGATACCTGGTCTTTTACTTTATTCTCAATCAGCTCATAAGAACTGGACTCCTGATTAAATCCGCCCATTATTTTGAAATCATGTCCTCCGAATGGTTTGGAATAGGTCGCATATGAGTTAATGGCATTATAGTCTGTGAAGTACCGTTGTCTTGTCAGTTCATCGTTCGAAGGGGCAGTGCTTACTGCCAACTGAATGGTAGTATGCCTCCATTTGTCGGTGTAATAGGAATAGTTGAAATCATCTTTGTCGTATGTATATTCGAATACAATATCCAAATTCTCTATTGGTTTTATAATTGATTTTGAAAAAATACGGGGATTGTTTCTCACTGTATTGCTGGTATTGGCATATAGTATTAAATTTTTTGGGGTAAACAGGGGCGCTTCCTCTCCAGAGAGGGATAGAGAGGCAGGCAATATCCCTTCGGGATAATAATTAATAAGACGTAGCGTATAGATGTCGTTTCCCCTTCCTTGTGGCATTGTTTTTTTACTCTGCGCATACCGTATATCCAATTCCTGCGTAAACCAATCCGTCATATCAGCGGAAATGAAACTACTGATATTCATTCTCCGATAGTAGTCTTTGTTGGTGATCATAGGGCCATCCTCGGAATTGTAACCTCCTGCCATCCTGTAGCGGACTTTCTCTGTTCCTCCGGATGCGGAAATGTTATGACTTGAATAGTACCCCGTGGTCAGCACGTTGTCGACTAAACTCTTTTCGTTTAAATAATAGGGTATCCCATTATCCACGTATATTCCATCCCCAATAATATCAAATGCACCGGGATTTTTTTTATATTCTTCTACATACTGGATCCATTTGGTCACATCCTGTGAATTGGACCAATAAGTATTACTGAACCCCGCATCTTGATAGGCTTTAAAATAGTTTGATAGAGGGGCTTGCTCCGGACGGTTAATGGACGATTGGAATCCAAAGTTGTTATTGTAATTGAGTTTAAAAGTAGTGTTGCTACCCGGACGTTTGGTGGTCACCAATAAAACACCGTTAGCAGCCCGTGCGCCATAGATAGCGGAAGATGCCGCATCTTTGAGCACGCTGATGGATTCGATATCTTCCGGATTTATCATATTTAAATCGCCGGGTACGTTGTCGATCAGTACCAGTGGCTCCCCCCCGTTGATAGAAAGCGTTCCACGTATATTTATTGTCTTGTTATTCTGCCCGTGGGTGGAAGAACCGGATATCATTAAACCGGGTATCGATCCCTGTAACGCGGCAAATGCATTATTTACAGGTCTGTCCCCCAACACTTCTTCCATTTTGATAGCCGAAACGGCCCCCGTGAGATTAGTTCTTCGTTGTGTGCCATATCCCACGACCACCACCTCGTCCAATGTTTGTGTATCTTCCAGCATGATAATGTTGAATGCATTTAATCCAACTGTAGAAATGCTTTGCGTTTGGTAACCCACATAGCTTATCTCTAACACGGCATCGGGAGATACATTAAAGCTGAAGTGCCCGTCGATATCGGTGATAGTACCGTTGGAAGGATTTCCTTTTTCAACAATAGTGGCGCCAATGACGGGCTCTCCCATATCATTCTTGATTGTGCCGGAGATTGTTTTTGTGGCGGGTTGTTGTGTCACATTTGCCGGTTGCATTGCCCCATTCTCCGGGGTTTTATTACTCTTCAGGAAAACACGGTTGTTTATCACTTTGAAACTTATGTCGGATTTGCTGAAAATCTGGGACAGCACAGTTTCAATGTGTTCATTCTTTGCATCTACCGATACATTTACCAATTCCTGTGAAAGGATATCGGTATCGTACGAAAATTCATACCCTGTTTGCTGATGCAGCTTTTCCACCACATGTGCCAGGGTAGTGCTGGCCAGTGTAAGTTTCACATTCACGGATTGTGCTGAGGCCGCCGATGCGGATACATAGAAACTTAGCATACACAGTATCAGAAACGATTTTACTGTCCGTCTCAGATCTGATTGGATCCCAACAATAGGGATACTTCTCTTGTGTTTAACGTGTTTATTCATACATTTTTGTTGTTAGTTATAAAAATTCTATTTCATTAGGCGTTTTTTGCGCTCGCCAAAACGAGTAAACTCGTCATACTCTTGCTTAACGAAAACGTTGGGTTGATTTAGTTATTCTATTTCTTTGTTTGCTAAAACCAAGCTAAGGCAATATTTGTAACTGCTCCCGATGGTTTATAGTTATTCTGTTATGAATACTTCGTTTCCTTCTATCCGATAGTGAATAGGTGCTAAATAACTAAGTATATCGAGAACTTCTTCCAGTGTTTCTTCCCTATTTATTACATAGCGGTAACGCCGATCTGCTAGTTTCTTGGACTCAAGATTGATATTTACATCATAGATAAGACTCAATTTGTTGACAATTTCTCGCAATGTTGCATTCTCAAAAGTTATCTGGTCGAGATACCAGGAGGTGAGGGTATTTACATCGACTGTCGAAACCGTGTAATTATTGTTTTGAACGGTATATAATACTTTTTCTCCGGGTGACATTTCAAAAATATCTTTTCCGTGGCTATCTTGCAACACCACTTTTCCTGATACAAGTAATGTTTCCACCTGTTGGTTTTCATCATTTACGAGAAGGTTGAAAGATGTGCCGGTTACCTTTACATTCATGTAAGGAGATGTTACTAGAAACGGTGAACCGGGATTTTTCTTAATGTCGAAATAAGCTTTTCCTTTTAATGCGATTTTGCGGTGAGATGGAGAAAACGATTTCGGAATCCGTACCTCTGAGGAAGCACCAAGCCAGACCATAGAGCCGTCAGATAAATGGATTTTTTTGATAGATTCGGTCTCAGTAACAGTAATCATCGTGTATTTTTCAGAGGTGAGCCGTGTGATTCCAAAAATGGTGAGCGAGACAAAAAGTGCGATAGCTGCAGCATATTGGGAAATACGGAAAAAACGATGACGAATTGAGTGGCGACGAATTTTATCCTGAGTGTCTGATAAAGCTACAGCTGTTTCTATTACGGTATTGCGGCGGGTATATTCATTGAGCAGGCGTAACTTACTTACCTCTGAAAAAAGTTGCTTATTCTCAGGTGAATGGTTATACCATTTTTCCAACTCCTGTCGCTCAGTAGTCGAAAGAGGTTGGGAAAAATATTTGATCAATAACGTAAAACCTGACTCCATAGCAATCATTAAAAAGCGTCTATATAATCTGAACGGACGAATAAGAAAAACTACGGAGCAAAATGATGATTATTTTAAAAAAAATGGCAAAGAAGCGTCAAAATAAGAAAATCGGAAGGGGATAGGTGTTTTCGAAGAAATTTTAAGGTAAGATAAATATGACTCTCCACCGTACGTTGCGGCATTTGCAGTTTTTCAGCCACTTCTCTTGCTTTCAATCCGTCGCGATAGACCAGTTCAAAAACCTGCCGGCGCGCTTCGGGGAGCTCGTCAAGTAGTGCATTCAAACTTTCTTCAAAATCCTTACTGAAAAGCTCTTTTATAGGTTGACCATCATTCTCAAGATATGTCTGGTACTCTTCAGCAAACTGCAAGAGCGACTCCTGTGCATATTTTTCTAATTGTTTGTTTTTTTTGATATAATCGATGCATCGTGAATAAGCTGACTGGAATAAGTAACTATGAAATCCGTCACCTAAATGTAGCACATTGCGCTTTTCCCACATATAAGTGAATACTTCCTGGGCAATATCTTCTCCCACCGTTTTATCATCCAGTATTACAGTGGCATACGCTGCAATTTGTGAATAAAAACGACAAAATAACTCTTCAAACTGTGTTTGTGAAATAGTTTGAGAATCCGAGAAAGAGGTATGTCTATTATATTTCACCAAATCACATGAGATAATGCAATTCTCTATTAAGTAGGTCGGCAGGGTTATCCCCGCTTTCCCCTTTAAGAACCGTACGTACGGGTTTCCTCGCATACAGCTCAAGTGTTACAAAATTTAATTCTCACGAAATTAAACCGATTCTTTGACTTTTGCAAGCCTTTGTCCGATAAAGTCACACTTTGCGTGTGGCGAACTGCAGTTTGGCCGACTGCCTTTTATCAAAATATCCATACCAGTCCCTGTTAAACGGATTTACATCCATTTTGATTTTCAGGTACCGTGTGATTGGGATATCGGCAAGTTTCTTCAATGTGGAAATTTCCCTGCTCCCGTCCTTTTCCATGGTCTTGGCAAATATCCAGCTACGGTTTTCAACTGTATGGAAGTATTTGTTTTTCACCCATTCACGGGACTTGTTCCTATGGCGTCTGGATGCCTACCGCATGAGCTGTAATACCAATACATGGTTGATTGCCACAAACGTCTCCTTGGAGACTACGTGCCTGAAGTAGTTTCCCCATCCCGTGATCACGAAGTCGTTGGCATAACGTATCAGATTTACCTTCGGAAGCCGTTAGGAGTTGCTGTAGGCCATTGTCTCGGTTACCGGTTCGAGGCGCCATTAGGTATAATGCCTGCATGGCCCTGTCCTGCAGGTTGGGTATCCCCAGCGGACGCTTTTGCTGTTGCTTTTCTTTATAAACACTCTCTTGAGGGGTTTTTGCCTGTATCTCCCTACGCTTAAGGGAGGCCACCGCCTTTAATTTTGATGCGGGAGTCGTCCATTTTGATGTTGTCCACCCCTGCGGTTCATTTTCTTTTATTGGATGTCACCCTTCTCGCGGCCAACTCCTTGGCCTCGAACGAGGCAGTCAGAAGATGTTACAGGGTTTTTACCTTGTTGTACCTTTCTTCTTTCTGAGCCTTTACAATCCTTATCTGGAGTTTTCCCACACGATTTTCGCACCTGTATCAGTTGATGGCTTCCCATACTGTGACCCTGTGTGAAGGTGCACACTTCGGTTTCACTTCGCTCCTTTGCTGTTCCTTCATCCTGAAAAGTTCTTCGGCTTTCCTGTAACGTAACACCCTGCGGAAGTCTGCTCGTCTGTATGGCGGGATAATGTTGTAATCCCTATCTGTCCCCATTACAGGGAAGCATTCGCTTTTTCCGCAATCTCATACCCTTACTCCCCCGCCGGCTTTCCCCGCAACCAGTCGGGGAGGAATAAGAGCTTACCAAGTTCCGTTCAAATAACAACCTGCGAGTTAGGATCCACCCATCTACCGGCAGCGCTCTATCCGTGTAACCCCAAACAATAGAAGGTTATCTGGCTGTCTACCTTTTGGTCAAGGCCTGTCATCATCTTTGGTCTTTTATTTGTCAAGATAGTGCAGTGGTTCATATATATTATCCATACCGCAGAGCCTTGTCCCTTAACCACCTGATGTTGACGGTAGTTGTATCCCCTTACGGTTCGCTCTTCTGTCATTCACAGGGACTTTGTCAAGGGAGCTTCACACCACAGGATTACTCCTGTCGCATGTCCCTTTAGACTACTATTAATGGAATAATAGGTTCAGTCTCGCTCGCTGAACAGTTATTTAGTCGACTTCTTGTCGCACATTTTGAACAAAGGTAATATATTTTATTAACTATTCATTTTTTTAAAAACATAAAAGTTTCACTATCAGTGTTACTTTCTAATATAAAGACACAGTTTCCGATATTTAAAACTACCGGAAAGCTGTGCCCCTGACCTGGTGAAATTTGAATCTTCTTACGTTTCCATCTTCACTCTCTATAT
>JBAYRG010000183.1:0-6306 GCA_041676805.1 Proteiniphilum sp. | reverse complement strand
TTTGAAAAATAAATAATTTTACTATAATCTTTCTCTGTATATCCATGAAGCGTTCATCATCCGCGGAATCTACGTTTCCGTGATACGGTTTCTTTATTCAGCTAAACAATATCCTCAGAATCACAATTGCGACTCTGTCTAGCTTGTTCCAGGGTGTTGACAATCCCGGCATGTCCACAGCCGGTAATGAAAAAAAGACCCTGTTCTATTAAAATGGCGACTGTGCTGTCATCCGGCACAAAATCAATCAAAATAATTAGTCATTACTCCGGGAGTAATCTTATATTTTGGCTTAGATATAGGATTTTCGTTTCACTCAAATATTTGCCACAAATATTCAATTTACGAATTAAATGAACAAATTTGTCAAGGACACATGATAAGCATAATCAATCAATTAAGTAATTGAACGATTGATCGTGATAAATTGTTATCTTTGTACATAAATTAATCATTAATAGCAGATAAAATGAATATAAGAGAATTAAAAGACAGCATTTATGAGGAACTCTCAAAAGTTGCTTTAGCTATTGCGAACTCCCGGAGAATGGAAATCCTTGATATTCTTGCCCAAGGCTCTTTCTCCGTTGAAGATATAGCTAAACATACAGAAATGAGCATTGCGAACACTTCCCGCCATTTGCAGATTTTGAAGAATGCCCGACTTGTTTCCTCTGATAAAAGAGGAAATTACGTCTTCTATAAATTGGTGGATGAAAAAGTATTGGAAGTGTGGGAAAGTATCAGGGAGTTGGGGGTCACCTATAACGCGGAAGTCAAGAATTTGATTTCCGAATACCGGAGTGGCGATAACTCTTTAACGCCGACGGGATCAGAGGAACTGATAAACCGGGTAGAAGCGGGAGAGGTACTACTACTGGACGTCAATTCAGAGGATGATTATAACCGTTCACATCTTCATAACGCCTTATCGATGCCATTGGAACAATTGAAAGAACGATTGAATGAATTACCGAAAGATGTCGAGATCGTGGCCTATTGCAAAGGTAAGTTATGCGTCTTAAGCGACGAAGCTGTCGCGATCTTAAAGGCGAATGGTTATTCAGCCCGAAAACTTGTCCGGATGTTACCTCAATGGATGGAAGCGATGTAATTATTGTATTTACAATGCCATATCCGCACTTCTTCTCCCACGGGGGTAATGTCGTTACCGTCAATGTCGATAATTTTGAAATCGCCCTTTAGTATGTAAGGGTCCATCTCGTTCATTTATAAAGTTGTTGTCATAATAATTTTTTTTATTAGGCATTATTTCTTCTTATTGTAATATTTCTGTTCTATTTCTGCCAGCATATCACTCAATCGTTCGACCTTTGATTTGGTGATGGCAATTCGTCCGGAACGGATGAATTGGAGTACACCGACGGTATCCCTCAACTCTTTAAACAGTGACTGGGTCTCTTCGTAATGACCCCGCTTTTCCAGAATTGCATTGTATTCATTTATCTCTATGATATGGGCATTGTATTTCCGTATCAATGTTTCAACGGAGCCTGTTTTCAGGAAAACAGGGGTGGAGACTTTATAAAGGGCAATTTCCTGAAATACAAGCTCATCATCGGTATTGTAATATGATTTGAGCACATCTACGCATTTATCAATTTGCAGTACTACTTTCTCGATGATTCCAGGGGTGGAAAAGGCGGTAATGGTGAATTTGTGAATTCCTTTCAACGCAGAGGGGGAAACGGATAGCGTTTCAATGTTTATCTGCCTGCGGGTAAATACAGTGGTTATCTGGTTCAGTATACCTACTGTGTTTTCCGAAAATACCGTGATGGTGTATAATATTTTATTTTCCATAATAATCCGTTTGTCAAATTAAAAAATCAATCTCCCAGAATTATATTGGTGATGCAGGAACCGGCGGGGATCATGGGATAGACCATACCTTTGGATTCCACATCCACGTCGAGGATGAATGTTCCGTTATAAGCCAACATTTCCTGAATAGCTTCGTCCAACTCTTCCCTTTGGGAGACTTTCTTTGCCTTGATGTCATACCCCTCCGCAATTTTTACAAAATCAGGATTTTTCATTACTGTCCCTGAATACCTTTCATCGAAAAACAGCTCCTGCCATTGACGTACCATCCCGAGGAAGCGATTGTTCAGAATGACAATTTTTATGTTTATGTCGTATCGCATGATGGTGGCAAGTTCCTGGATGGTCATTTGGAACCCTCCATCACCCGCGAAGAGACAGACCGTCCTTTCGGGCATTCCGTATTTTGCACCGATTGCCGCAGGCAATCCAAATCCCATCGGTGCAAGTCCGCCGGAAGTAACCACGCTGCGGCTTCTCTTGTGTTTGAAATACCTTACTCCCATCATCTGGTTTTGTCCCACGTCGGTAACCAATATCCCGTCGTGGTTGGTCGCTTCGGAGACTTTGTTGATCACCTCTCCCATTTTAAGCATCCCTGATTCGGGGTATAACTCTTTCCTGATGACGGCATTGTACTCTTGTTCTTCGCACGGCTTGAATTCGTCCCGCCATGCTGAATGGTCGTTCCTGTCGATATAGTCATATATTTTTGCCAAACTCTGTTTTGCATTCCCCAAAACACGGGCATCGACTTTCACGTTCTTGTTGATTTCGGCTGCATCGATGTCAAAGTGTATCACCTTTGCCTGCTTGGCATAGGTCTTCAGGTCTCCCGTCACACGGTCGTCGAAGCGCATTCCTATCGATATCAACAAGTCACATTCATTGGTTTTAAGGTTGGGTCCTACATTGCCGTGCATCCCCAACATGCCGACATTCAAAGGATGGCCGGACGGCAAGGCCGACAATCCGAGCATGGTGGAAGCGGCCGGGATATCGGCTTTTTCCAGAAATTTCCTTAGTTCTTCTTCAGCTTTTCCCAATATTACTCCTTGTCCGACCAAAGCCAGCGGCTTGGTGGATTCATTGATGAGTTTGGCTGCCGTCCCGATTTCATCAGTACTGATATCGGGGTCGGGGATATAGCTTCTGATAAAATCGACTTTCTTATATGGTATATCATCTACCATCCCTAACTGTGCATCCCTGGTTAAATCGAGCACGACGGGGCCGGGACGGCCCGAAGCGGCAATATAAAAGGCACGTGCGACCGCCCACTGGATATCTTCTGCCCGTCGTATTTGATACGACCATTTGGTGACAGGTTGGGTGATACCAATAATATCCGCTTCTTGAAAAGCATCGCTGCCCAAGAGTGTAGAAGATACTTGTCCTGTTATCACCACTACAGGCGTACTATCCATCATGGCATCTACAATTCCCGTGATCGCGTTCGTGGCACCAGGCCCCGAGGTTACCAGGACTACCCCCGTCTTGCCCGATACACGAGCATACCCCTCGCCCGCGTGGGCGGCTGCTTGTTCATGATGCACCAATACATGATTGATCTTTTCCTTGTAATCATACAGGCAATCGAAAAGAGGGATAATGGCTCCTCCCGGATAACCGAAAATAATTTCTACATCTTCCTGCAACAATGAAGTAATAAGTAGCTCACTTCCTTTAACTTGTTTCATAAGCCTTAATTTAAAAAAACGTATATTGATTTTATCGGGGTGTGTATTTCCCCATTATTCACCAGTTTCCAGAAATGCTTTTATCTCCCTGTAGATACTTCCGGGGGTAAAGCCCAGTTTTTTGTCCAGCACTTTATATGAAGCCGAATAACCAAAGGATTCCATACCGTAGACCTTTCCATTGTCTCCCACTAAATCCTGCAATGTCGAGGGCAAGCCTGCTGTCAATCCGAATATCTTTTTCCCATCGGGCAATATGTCGTTCTGATACTCTTTGTCCTGCATCCTGAATAATCCCTCAGAGGGAACACTGACAACCCTGCACTCATATCCGTCCAGTTCCAACAAAACAGCACTTTCCATCAATGTGGAAACTTCCGAACCGGAAGCGACGAGGATTATGTCATAGTCGGAAGTGTCTTTTACGATATAGGCTCCCCTGCTTGCCTGCAGTGCCTGTATATAACGGTTTCCCCCTACGGGTATGTCGGTTATGTCCTGACGGGACAGTATGAGTCCGGTGGGTGTTGCATTGTTTTCCATCGCCAGTTTCCATGCGACCGTCGTTTCCACCGCATCTGCAGGGCGCAATACCAGCATTGAATTCTGGCCATGATGATTTTTCAGTTTTTCCATCAAACGGATCTGGGCTTCCTGTTCTACCGGTTGATGTGTGGGGCCGTCCTCGCCGACACGAAAGGCATCATGTGTCCAAATAAATTTTACGGGTTGTTGCATGAGTGCTGCCAGACGGATGGCGGGTTTCATATAATCTGAAAAGACAAAAAAGGTGGCGCAGGCGGGGATGACGCCTCCATGCAGGCTCATTCCTATTGCCAGACACGCCATCGTGAGTTCACTCACTCCGGTTTGTAAAAATGCTCCTGAAAAGTCTCCTTTCTTCATGGCTGTGGTATATTTCAGGAAACCGTCGGTTTTATCAGAATTTGATAAATCGGCGGACGCCACAATCATGTTTTCGACCTTTTGAGCCAAAACAGACAATACAGCCGCAGAAGCATTGCGGGTGGCAATATCGTTTTTCTGTTCTATTTCATTCCACTCGATTTGAGGTATCTTATCGGCAAACCATTCTGCCAACTTCCCGGCCTGTTCCTTATTCTTTGCTGCCCATTCTGATTTGTTGTTGTTTTTGCCGGTTACCATCTTTTTTAGCTGCTGTTCTCTTTGGCGGTAGAGCACCGCTACTTCGGGAAAAATAGCAAACGGGTTTTGTGGATCACCACCCAGATTGAGTATTGTCTTTTCAAAACTTGCTCCTGCCTGACTCAATGGTTGTCCATGTGTTGAAGTCTGTCCCTCGAACGGTGAGTCATCGTTCTTTACTGCCCCTTTCCCCATGCTGATTGTACCGATAATGAGCGTTGGCCTTTCTCTTTCTTCTTTTGCGTCTGTAAGGGCACCTCTTATTTCCACGGGGTTGTTGCCGTCTATTGAGATAACTTTCCAACCCCATGCCTTATATTTCGCGGCTACATTTTCGTTTGATACTTCTGCCGTCTTGGTGGAGAGCTGTACGCCGTTGGCGTCATAGAACATGATCAGGTTATCCAGTCCGAGGTGTCCTGCAATACGTCCCGCTCCCTGCGATATTTCTTCCTGTATACCGCCATCGGAAATGAACGTGTAGATTGTGTGATCCATCTGTTCTCCGAAACGTTCTTTCAGGAATTTGGCGGCGATTGCTGCCCCGACAGCAAAAGCGTGTCCCTGCCCCAAAGGGCCGGAAGTATTCTCGATGCCATGTTCAACGTCAATTTCGGGATGTCCCGGTGTTATACTTCCCCACTGTCGGAAATTCATCAAGTCGTCCATCGAATACTTACCTGCCAGTGCCAGGGTCGAGTAGAGCATGGGCGACATGTGGCCGGGATCGAGAAAGAACCTGTCCCTGTTTTCCCACCGTGGGTTGTCGGGGTCATATACAAGAAATTCGGAATAGAGGATATTGATGAAGTCGGCCGCCCCCATTGCACCCCCGGGATGGCCGGACTTTGCTTTTTCGACCATTGCGGCAGACAAAATGCGTATATTGTTTGCCGCCCTATCAAGTAATTGTATATCGTTCATTGCACTTGAGCCTTTATGAATATTTGTAATCTGCATTGTATACTATACTACGGATGGTGTCGGTTAACCCGGTCACATCCAGTTTGTATTTCCTCTTTAGATCGGCCACTGTGCCGTGGGTAATAAATTCATCGGGTAAACCGATGTGGCTTAGTTTTATATGGCGTATTTTATTTTCTGCCAAAAACTCCGATACCGCGCTTCCGAACCCTCCGTTGATTGTCCCTTCCTCAACGGTAATCACCCTTTCGTAATCATTGACTACTTCTTTCAAGAGGGCGGTATCAATCGGTTTGAGAAAAATCATGTCGTAATGTGCTATCGACATATTCTCGGTTTTGAGAATGTTGATTGCTTCTGCCACATCATTGCCGATAGGCCCTATCGTCAATAGGGCGATTTCGTTCCCATCCCTTAACTTTCTTCCCTTTCCGATAGTTATCTGTTGCAGGTCGCACTTCCAGTCGGGTATGACTCCTTGTCCCCGGGGATAACGGATAACAAACGGACTGTTTTCCTTGTACGCGGTGAACATCAAGTGACGCAAGTAATGTTCATTCATGGGGGAAGCGATAATAAGGTTGGGAATGCAACGCATATAGGACATGTCGAAAGCTCCATGATGCGTCGGGCCATCTTCTCCAACCAGTCCTGCCCTGTCGAGGCACAT
>JBAYRG010000182.1:0-6313 GCA_041676805.1 Proteiniphilum sp. | reverse complement strand
ATGATAATGCACTATGTGCGTGTGTGATAAATGAAAATCATTTTCAATTCTCAATTTTCAATTATTAAGAATTGGATTTTGGTTCTTGATTCTAAAAATCTTTACTCTTTATTCTTTATTCTTTGTTCTTTACTCTTTACTCTTACAAAAATATGTCTAAATTCAGAAGACTGCAAGTCTATCAAACCATAGTGGATACGGGTATAGTGCCCGTATTTTACCATTCCGATACCGAATTGGCGAAAAAGGTGTTGAAAGCATGCTATGAAGGAGGTATCAGGGCGTTCGAATTCACCAACAGGGGCGATTTTGCCCATGAGGTGTTTGGCGAACTGGTGAAATGGGCGGACAAGGAGTGCCCGGAAATGATATTGGGCACCGGCTCCGTAGTGGATGCCCCTACTGCCGCGCTCTATATCCAATTGGGGAGCAATTTTATCGTGGGCCCACTGCTCAATCCCGAAATATTCAAGGTGTGCAACCGCCGGCAAATAGCCTATTCACCCGGCTGTGCCACGGTTTCGGAGATTGGCCTGGCACAGGAGTTAGGTGCAGAGATAGTAAAAGTATTTCCCGGTGGCAATGTGGGCGGTCCCTCTTTCGTGAAAAATATCAAAGGCCCCATGCCCTGGTCCAGGATCATGGTTACGGGAGGGGTAGAGCCTACCGAAGAAAATCTTTCAGCATGGTTCCGTGCTGGGGTAACTGCTGTGGGAATGGGATCCAATCTTTTCCCGAAAGAGGTGCTGGAAAATGGGGAGTGGCACAGGATCACCGAACTGTGCAGGGAAAGCCTCGCTATCGTCAGGAAATACCAGTAAAAATAGGGATATTGACAAATACAGGGTGTAGGCTTCGTATATAGATTTGGAAAGTATGCAAACAAATGTCTCCGATCCAGTTGCAATAAATATGACTTGCAAAACTTAAACACAGGACAAAAATAATTGTAATTATAAATATCATAAAAATCATGAGTAAACTACAAGCAGCAGGAAATGCAAAAATGACCAATTTCCGGTGGACAGTGGTCGCAATGTTATTTTTCGCAACAACCATCAACTATCTGGACAGACAGGTGTTATCACTCACATGGGATGAATTTATCAAACCTGAGTTTCACTGGAACGAGTCGCACTACGGAACAATTACCTCATTTTTCTCCATTTTTTATGCCATCAGCATGCTCTTTGCAGGCCGTTTTGTAGAGTGGATGGGAACTAAGAAAGGGTTCCTCTGGGCAATCGGCGTCTGGAGTTTCGGCGCCTGTCTGCATGCTGTATGCGGTATTGTCACTGAAGCCTATGTCGGTTTGGGTAACAAGGCCGAACTGATTGCGGCAACAGGAGATATGGCAGTAGTGATTGCCACTGTCAGCATGTGGAGCTTTTTGGTGGCGCGCGGCGTACTGGCACTCGGTGAGGCGGGCAACTTCCCGGCAGCCATCAAGGCGACAGCCGAATATTTTCCCAAGAAAGACCGTGCTTATGCCACTTCCATCTTCAACGCCGGGGCATCCATCGGCGCATTGTTTGCCCCTTTAACTATTCCCCCTTTAGCCAAAATGTTCGGTTGGGAGATCGCATTTATTATCATCGGGGCTTTAGGTTTCCTCTGGATGGGATTCTGGGTTTTCTTATACGATAAACCTGCCGAAAGTAAAAGAGTGAACAAGCTTGAGCTGGAATATATTGAGCAGGATAAATATGAACTGGGCGAAACCGAGAAAAAACCAAGTGTAGCAAAAGTATCATTGAAAAAGTGCTTTTCCTACAGACAAACCTGGGCATTTGTCGCCGGAAAATTTATGACCGACGGTGTTTGGTGGTTCTTCCTGTTCTGGACACCCTCTTACCTGAATACACAATTCGGCATCAGGACCTCTGAAGGATTGGGTATGGCGCTGATCTTTACCCTTTATCTGATTGTTACCGTATTATCGATATATGGTGGAAAACTACCCACGATTTTCATCCACAGAAGCGGTCAGAATCCGTATGCCGCACGAATGAAGGCGATGTTGATTTTTGCATTCTTTCCATTATTAGTATTACTTGCACAACCCTTGGGTGTAGAATTCGCCTACCTGGGCAAGAATGCCGCCTGGATTCCTGTACTGCTGATATCTATCGGATGTGCCGCACACCAGGCATGGAGTGCAAACCTCTTCTCAACTATCGGTGACATGTTGCCACAAGGCGCTATCGCCACAGTAACAGGTATCGGCGGAATGGCCGGAGGAGTAGGTTCAATGATATTGCAGAAAGGTGCAGGTAACCTGTTTTATTTTGCCGGTGAAACCAATATGACCTTTATGGGATTTGAAGGCAAACCCGCCGGTTATTTCATTATCTTCTGTATCTGTGCTTTTGCTTATCTGATCGGATGGACAATCATGAAATCGCTCGTCCCCAAATACAAACCCGTTACTGAAATGTAATTTTATTCAGTAATTAGATATAAACAGAGAAGAGGATGTCCGTAATTATATGGATATCCTCTTTTTTAATAAAAAGTTATTCACTAACTTTGGGGAGTATAACTTTGAAGAATAGCTAATATTTATTTAAATAGGTACAATGAAAAAATTGATAATCATTCTTATAACCTTCACATTCACGTTCTCATCCGCACAGGCCCAGTTCAAAGCTGAGTGGCAATCGCTCGACAAGCGCGAAATACCTTCCTGGTGGCCGGATGCCAAATTCGGGATCTTTATCCATTGGGGATTGTATTCAGTGCCGGCGTATGCCCCGGTAAATGAAGTGAAAGGTATATATGAGAAATATGCCGAACATTATTATAACCGCCTATTGTCCGGCAACAAACTGTTTACTGACTTCCATAACAAGCACTATAGCGAAAATTTTAAATATGCCGATTTTGCTCCCATGTTCAAGGCAGAGTATTTTGATCCTGCGGAATGGGCCGATCTTTTCAAGGAGGCGGGAGCCAGATACGTGGTACTGACATCGAAACACCACGACGGTTTCTGCCTGTGGCCAAGCACCCAGACTCCCCATTGGAACAGTATGGTGATGGGGCCCCACATGGATATTATCGACACACTCTCAACCGCTGTACGCGATGCGGGAATGCGTTTCGGGCTATACTACTCACTGCTCGAATGGGCGCATCCGTTGTACACGAAGCCTACTATCGAAAAATGGGTCGACACGCATATGATCCCGCAAATGAAAGAGTTGGTAAACACCTACAAACCTGAAATAATCTTCTCCGACGGAGAATGGGATTGGGACAGCAAGACACTCAAAAGTGAGGAGTTCCTGGCATGGCTATACAATGAGTCTCCGGTAAAAGAATCGGTAGTGGCAAACGACCGCTGGGGTAAGGAGACACGCAGTAAACACGGCGATTATTACACCACCGAATATGATCTGGTACACAGTAGTGAAGGTATTGGCGACAAGGCGGACCATCCCTGGGAAGAGAGTCGCGGCATAGGCACATCCTATGGTTACAGCCGGTTTGAGACATCCGAACATTACCTCTCGTCGAAGCAGTTGATCGATATCCTGATCGATAAGGTTTCCAACGGAGGCAATTTCCTGTTGAATGTAGGTCCCGATGCCACCGGAATGATACCGGTAGTGATGCAGGAGCGGCTGCTCGATATAGGGAAATGGCTCAAGATAAACGGTGAGGCCATCTATTCTTCCCGTCCATGGAGAAATAACAATAAACCGGAAGGTAAACAGATCGCTTTCACCCAAAGAGAGGGAAACCTATACCTTATCCTCAAGGAATGGCAACAAACTCCAATCACTATTCCGGGATTGGAGCAGGCAGGAAAAGTGGAATTATTGGGATATAAGGAAAATATTGATGCGTCATTACAAAACGGCCGGTTAACCATCGTCCCTCCCCTCTTAACTATTGATGAATACCCGTCTCAACACGCCTGGGTATACAAAATCTCCGATTTTAAAGATTCTTCAAAAAAAATCAAATCTCCATGACAAGAAAATCTACCAAATTACAATATATGATCCCTTTATAATCATTGCCAATAATCATATCATTCAGGGTAACCACAAACTTGGGATAATTATCCTTTATCTCCATAAGATTGCCAAACTCCCGTTCACCGGTTTTTTTATCCATTGCAGTCAGTGCAACTTGGATATAAATGCGTTGACCATTTCTATTGGCCATAAAATCAATTTCTTTCTCTCCTGATCTTCCGACAAACACTTCATACCCATTTTGAATCAAATACAAGAAAACAGCATTTTCCATTATTTTGTGTATGTCAGAAGAAGCATTACTCCCACATATCATATTGCGAAGTCCAAGATCCTCGAAATAATATTTTTCTCCTATCTCGAAGATTTTTAATCCACCAACATCGGCTCGCTGCACTTTATGGATGATATATGCATTTGTCAACCCTCTCAAGTAGTTGATAATAAGTTGAGGACTCATAGTAACACGCTGCGATTTCAAATATTTACTGATATTGTTTGCACTGAACAGGCTTCCGACATTATCCGCCACATACATGACAAGATTTTCAAGGAAAGATATATTTCGTATTTTTTCTTTAGCCACAACATCTTTCAGCAATATGGTTGAATAGACATTTTTCAGATATTCAAACACTTGAGATCTCGTTAATTCAAGATTGACAAGGAAAGGCATACCCCCAAAAGTAAGATATTTCGTTAAACTTTCCTGCCTGTTTTCAAGTTGATTAAATTGTAGGAATTCACGGTAACTAAGCGAGTGAATATCAAACTCCATATACCTTCCCGATAAATAAGTGGCCAGCTCACCTGATAAGATATTGGCATTGCTTCCGGTACAAAAGATGTCGCACTTTTGCTCAGCAAGTAAACTACGCAATGCATCCTGAAAAGTATCTACTTCCTGTACTTCATCTATGAAAAGCCAATTATTATCACCCGGTTCTAAACGCTTGTCTATATAAGCATAAAGATCAGCGGAAGTCCTGATATGCCGGAACTCTTCCAATTCACAATCAATATAGATTGTATTGGCTCCCTTGTACCTTTCTTTAATCTCATCGCATAATTGCCGCATCATACAACTTTTGCCGACACGGCGTTGTCCGGTCAGCACTTTGATAATAGGCTTGCCTATATAAGGCATTATCTTCTTTATGTAACTATCCCTTTTTATGTAGTTCATATTTTTTACCATATATTTAGGTCAAATATACAATAAATTTCATTCATAAATGAAATTCTCACCAAAAAATACACATCTATATGATATATATAATAAATTATTTCATTGTAATGATTGTTTTAGACAAAACAAGGGTGAGCAATTGTTTCTGTAAAAGCAAAAAAAATCACCTGTCATCTTATTGATAAACAGGTGATTTTTTATAAAATGTGGTCCCAACTGGGCTTGAACCAGTGACTCCCTGATTATGAGTCAGGTGCTCTAACCAACTGAGCTATGGGACCTCTCTTCCTGGTTTCATCTTCACCGAAAGCGGGTGCAATATTACTGCTTTTTTCGGAAATTTCCAAGAGAAGTTGTATAATTATTGTCACTAAAACGGAGATCTTTAACTATTTTGTGGGAACCCATAATCCGAAGGGAGCGTCGGAAATCAATTCTTCTCCGGTTCAATCCAGTCGCCGTGATCTTTGATCAGTTGAACAAGGTGTTCCACCGCCTCCGCCTGAGGGATATTTTTCTCCACCAGCTCTTTCTTCCGATAGAGTGAAATCTTGCCATGTTCTGCGCCTACATAGCCATAGTCGGCATCAGCCATCTCCCCGGGACCGTTCACAATACAACCCATTACCCCTATTTTCAGGTGTTTGAGGTGGGAGAAGTGTTGCTTTATCAAAGCGACGGTCGTCTGCAGGTCGAACAATGTTCTTCCGCAACTGGGACAGGAGATGAACTCGGTTTTGCTTGTCCGGACACGTGCCGCCTGTAAAAGACCAAAAGCATAGGCGTCGACGTCCATGATATCGATCTGCCCCCGGTTACTCAACATAATGCCATTGCCAAAACCGTCGAGAAGGACTGTACCAAAATCCACACCGCCTTTCACCTGGATATCTTCCGCTTTATCTTCGGTATAACTGCGCTGCAAAATTACCGGTACACGACAGTCTGCATTCAATAACGCATGGAAGAACGCTCTCTGCTCACCTACCCCATTCTGATGAGAGGTGGCGAGGATCACTGCTATCTTAGGTGTCTCCTTCAGGAAAGCAATCACCTCATCCGAGAGCTCAGGATAAGAGATCCACAAGAATTTCACTTCTGCATGGCAGTCTCTTATTTTATCGAGTGTGGCAACCGT
>JBAYRG010000181.1:0-6332 GCA_041676805.1 Proteiniphilum sp. | reverse complement strand
CCAATGGGAAAACAGACAAAGAACCCGAATGCTATTTGGTATACTTCTGTTACAGGAATCTGGCAGACAGTGTGGCTGGAACCGGTATCTTCCAAGCATATCACCCAGGTTCGTATCACTCCTGATATAGACAATAACCGTATCAGGATAGAACCGAAGATCATGAATGCTTCTGCTTCCGATATTGTACAGGTAAAACTCATTGACTCCGGAGCAGTGGTAGCCACAACTTCGCTTGCAGCAGGTACTACCGCATACTTGCACGTATCTTCGCCAAAATTATGGTCACCCGATCATCCTTTTTTGTATGACGTGGAGATAACACTTACCCATCAAGGTAAACAATATGATAAAGTGCGCAGTTATACGGCCATGCGTAAATTTGGTATGAAGAAGGATAAAGAGGGGATTGTAAGACTCCAACTCAATAACAAGGATTTGTTCCAGTTCGGCACGTTGGATCAAGGATGGTGGCCCGATGGGTTGTACACTGCCCCGAGCGACGAAGCGTTACTTTATGATATCCGCAAAACAAAAGATTTGGGCTTTAACATGATCCGTAAGCATGTGAAGGTGGAACCGGCACGGTGGTATATGCATTGCGACAAATTGGGGATGATTGTTTGGCAGGATATGCCTAACGGCGATAGGGACATGCAACCGTGGCAGATGATGAAATATTTTGATGGTGCGGAAGTAACTCCTTCTGCAAAAACGGAAGCTATTTACCGGCAGGAGTGGAAGGAGGTGATTGACTATTTGCACAACTACCCGTGTATCGGTATATGGGTTCCGTTTAATGAAGCTTGGGGGCAGTTTAAGACAAAAGAAATTGCGGAGTGGACAAAAATGTATGATCCGTCCCGTCTGGTCAATCCTGCCAGCGGAGGGAATCATTCTTTCACTGGAGATATATTGGACTTGCACCATTATCCCGATCCCTCCCTGTATCTTTATGACCCCGACCGTGCCAATGTGATGGGAGAATACGGTGGCTTGGGTTTACCCTTGGAAGGGCACCTGTGGCAAACGGATAAAAATTGGGGATATGCACAGTTTAAGTCGGGTGAAGAGATTACCAATGAGTATGCAAAGCTTGCCGACAAATTGAAAGACCTTATACGTATCGGCTTTTCGGCAGCGGTTTATACTCAAATCACAGATGTGGAAATAGAGGTTAATGGCCTGATGACCTACGACAGAGCTGTAGTGAAAGTGGATGAAGAGAAAATTAGAGCCATTAATAGGGAGATATGCTCAATTTTAGATGATTAAATCTTTATCTGTTTTATGGATAAAAAACACTAAATGATTATTAACATAAAAAGAGGTGTAATGAATAACAAAATCTTTTCGATATTATTTCTTTTGTGGGGGCTTTTTAGTTGTGCCCATGAAATTGTAGGTGAAGAGGCTCCTGCTACCAACAATCTTACTAAAGAGCAGATTGTGTCGGTAATTGATTACGGAATTAAAAATGATGGCTCGCCGATAGGTTCCGAAATCAATACTTTAGTGCGTAATTCTTATAAAAAGACGCTCTATTTTCCTGCCGGGGTATATAATTTGACTGAACCAATTGTCTTGCCATTGGATTATACAAAGAATGTCAATATTGTTCTCGATAAAAATGCACTGGTCAAGTGTGACAATCATTTGGATGCTTTAATAAAAGTGGGTTATTCTGAAATACAGATCAAAGATGCCTCGTTGCGACACTTTTCGTATATAGAGGGGGGCGTTTTCGATTGTTACAATGCTGATAACGGTATTATGATAAATGGCCTGAAACAGTTGGTGCAATTGCGGTCGATGACCCTGATCAAGGGGCGAAAGACTCATATCAGGATTAATGTGGCTGAAGATTTTCAAGGCACCGGAAGTTCAGATACCAAGATTGATAACGTGACCATACAAGGCATGTCTTCCAATGATGATGTGATTGGTATTTATATCGACAAGTCATGTCATGATAATAAAATTTCAGATACTTTTATTTACGGGACCAAGCAGGCGATCGTGACCAAGTCGGCAGGACATATCTTGAATAACGTGCATATACTATCTTATGGGATAACCGGAGGCACTAATCTGGGAGGAGCTGAAAATTATCGGGACAGTGAAGGTATTCGGATAGAGTCGGGTGGTTTTTTTGTATTTAACCAGATTTATTACGATACGGTTGATAAAGGTATTGTGATTGTCGGGGATCATGCTCCGGTTCTGTCGCTTGATCAGAACATATCCTATTCTTATCTGGATAATTTTGGAACTTCTTTTATTTTTAGGGAAAAACAATCAACCTCTCAGCTCCGGGTGAAACTTTCTAACTCGGTCTTTACGATCAGAAATAAAGGTTTCACAATTTTTGATTTCAATGTGCCGATAATTGGTTGGGATGTGGATCAGAAATATACGTTCGTCAATTGCGATATATCGAATCCTCATCTGTTGAATCCCTTCGATCCGGTTTTATTACAGAAAGTGAGGAATAGAACATCAGATGCGCTTTTGTATACGCATGTCTCCTATTTTGATACCGAATGGCATGTTTTAGGCGCAATCGTGACTTCTCCTTATCGTTCACTGCTAAGGGTGGATTTAAGGGATGATTGCACGATTGACCTTGATTTGGCTTTTACCGGAGGTGATTTAAAAATGAACAATCATGAGATAGTCAATCTTCAAAAAGAAGAATTCGAACTAGGATATGTTGTGAAAGATAGTTATTGCGTACTCCTGTTTAGGCCAAAGAAGGGGGCGGATTATTATCCGGTGATAAGTGATAAATTGGGGAATGGCTCTTTTATGCCCACTCCTTACAAAGGACAACATTATCGCCTGAAGGATTACGATATTTCTAAAATGCCTACAATATTGTTGAGTTATTGATTTTCTTCCTCGAAGAAAAAGTTTGACCCATCGATGTTCAAAATTGATTATATAATATGTATGTGACTCAAAAAAAAGAATTAAAAAAGAATGAGTTATTCACGTAGAAATTTCTTGAAGACCGCAGCCCTTGGGGCTGCCGGTCTTACCATAGTCCCCAATACCGTATTGGGGAAAAGCACGAGGATATACCTCTCCAAGTGATAAACTGAATATCGCCGGTATCGGCGTGGGAAAAATGGGATGCCGCAACCTGACGAACATGAAAACGGAAAATATCGTCGCACTTTGCGATATCGACTGGAAATATGCCGCCAAAACATTCAACGATTACCCCAAAGCAAGGCAGTTCAAGGACTGGCGGGTGATGTTCGACCAGATGGCTAAATCCATTGATGCCATCATGGTGGCAGCCTCCGACCATACCCATGCCGGGGTGGCGGTACATGCCATTACGTTGGGAAAACATGCTTATGTGCAAAAGTCGTTAACTCATTCAGTCTATGAATCGAGATTGCTTTCCAAACTTACTGAAAAATACAAGATGGCCACCCAAATGGATAATCAGGGTAATTTATTTGACTGGTGACGGCAGGTGGCCGAATGGGTACAATCGGGAGTGATCGGAGATGTATATGAAACTTCACAATTGAATATGAAGCAGATTGGGATAACAACTTGCCTCAGATAAAAAAATCGATTGAATATTTCAATCAGATAGCAGAAGAAATGTCTGAATAA
Source organism: Proteiniphilum sp. (assembly GCA_041676805.1). Taxonomy (GTDB): domain Bacteria; phylum Bacteroidota; class Bacteroidia; order Bacteroidales; family Dysgonomonadaceae; genus Proteiniphilum. The sequence continues at coordinate 2,699 of JBAYRG010000181.1, read as the reverse complement.
CTTGTAGCTCGACAATAATTACGGATGGGCTATCAATCCGGCAGAGGCGGTCAACAGGGGAGATTGGGTCAGCTGTATCTTTCTTGTTGCCGTCTACTCTTTCGATTTCAATTTTGTTAATAAGGGAGGCTGGGCCAACTGTATCCCGAAGTTTTCAAAATCCAGCAGCGTACTTTAGCCTGGGACGCCAGCCTATTTTGGAATGGGTAGTACAATAGGACAAAGATGAAATTTCTTATTTTTGGTATTAAAATTTCGACCGTATATCATTGCTATTCCAGTAATTATACTTACTTTTGACAGGTAAATTTAGTAATAACCTACAAGAATAAAAATGGACAAAGAAACAAACAAGTGTGGACATAACCAGGCTTCCCACGGAGCGGGCGGCAGTGCTGTTTACGGTTTAGGACTCATCGGAGCAGCTGTCTATTTCATTGCGCAGGCTACCTCTTTCTGGGCCGGCGTGGTCGGATTCCTGAAAGCCATTGTGTGGCCCGCATTTCTGGTGTACGAAGCTTTCAAGGCTTTAGGCGCTTAAAAGAGATTCCTGTGGCTTTTTCTCCATCCTCCTTACAATACTCGCAGGGAGGTGTGATGGGTTGTGCTGTTGTAGTTACAATTTACCCGCAAAATCATAGATCTTCCTGATCTTTACGAGTTCTCCTTCGAAATCAAAATAAAACAAATCATGACTGTAATAAAAACACCAGGGGTTTATATCGTTGAAAAAAACGCATTTCCCAATTCTGTAGTAGAAGTTGCAACCACTGTCCCTGCATTTATCGGGTATACGGAATTTGCAAAGAATGGCACTAAAGACATGACAGGTAAACCTTGGCGTGTTACCTCTATGGCCGAGTTCCATATCTATTTTGGAGGAGCTCCGATTCCCAAGTTTTCAATCTTAACAGATACCATTCACAAGTACGCAGGTATAAAGTATACTGCCAAGCATACATTGTACTATCAACTGCTTCTTTTCTTTTCCAATGGGGGAGGAGCATGCTACATTGTGTCAGTGGGTTCTTACAACGATGATCTTGATTCCAAACAATTTATCAAAGGAATTGAAACATTACTCAAAGAGCAAGAACCTGCAATGTTGGTGGTTCCAGAGGCTGTGAATCTGGGGGATGCTGCCTGCAAGGATGTACAGCAAGCCATGTTGAAGCATTGTGGTCACGATACTTTGAGCCGTTTTGCCATTTTAGATATTTGGAATGGAAACAAAGATAGAAGAGATCCGGACGCGGGCGATGTTATTACAAAGTTCAGGGAATCAATAGGAAACAATTATTTAAATTTCGGTGCTGCTTATTATCCCTGGTTAAACACCTGCATTCTACAAGATTCGGATATTGGCCTGGCTAATTTTGATGAAACTTCATTGCAGTCTCTTGAAAATATCTTGATCAATCAATTAAACAACGACCTTTCACTAAAAGCAGACGAAAAAGAAGAACTCAAAAACAAATATGCTGAATTGAATACAGAGGAATGTGATAAAACAGAATTACACAAAACTTTATATGCTATCAGTGCTATCTATCGTAATATTATAAAAGATGCCTTGTTTCAGGTAAATTGCCTACCGGTTTCTGCTGCTATGGCAGGTGTTTATACGAGGGTTGACAATACACAGGGAGTGTGGAGAGCCCCTGCCAATGTGGGCATTGCCAATGTGGTACGTCCTGCGGTTAATTTGACTAGTGCAGATCAAGAGGATTTAAATGTACCTGTGGACGGGAAAGCGATTAATGCTATTCGCCCATTTGTAGGAGAAGGAATCAAGGTGTGGGGAGCACGTACACTTGATGGAAACTCGTTGGATTGGCGCTATATCAATGTGCGTCGCACGATGATTATGCTTGAAGAATCGATAAAAAATGCAACTCGAGCTTATGTATTTGATCCCAATGTGGCTAATACCTGGGTTTATACCAAAAGTATGATATCAAATTTCCTGAATGGTATTTGGAAACGAGGCGGTTTGGCTGGTAGTTCACCCGAAGATGCGTATAGTGTACATGTTGGTTTAGGAGAAACGATGACTCCTGAAGATATTTTAGAAGGAATTATGCGTGTAACGGTGCTGGTCGCTCTTGTTCGCCCGGCAGAGTTCATCAGAATCACATTCCAACAACAAATGCAAAAATGATTTCTGGAATTTACATAAATTGCTCAATACATAGAAGCTATTAATCCGGCATAGGCACTCAATAGGGGAGACTGGACCAGCTGTATCCCGAAGTCTTCGAAATAGAGCAGTTGGCTTATGCCTGGGACGCCAGCCTGTTTTGGAATGGATAGTTACAATTTATCCGCGATATCATAGATCTCCCTGATTTTTGCGAGCTCTCCTTCGAAATCAAAATGAAGGTCATGGAGCCGGGCATCTTCGATATCGAACACCCAGCCGGCCACTTTGGGATATCCGTTCTTGTAGTAGGACTTTTGTACTTCTGCCATTTTTAATACGTTCCGGCATTGTTCGTAGGTGTTGACCTCCACAAAACGCCGGTACCTGGCTCCCATATCTTCAATGGCGTTGAGCTCTGTCTGATGGAGCCGGAAGACGTCACGTATGCTACGTAGCCAGGGATTAAGGATCCCATAATCCAAATTCTCCATCGCGGCTTGTATGCCTCCACATCCGTAATGCCCACAGATAATGATATACTTGACTTTGAGATGCT
>JBAYRG010000180.1:0-6469 GCA_041676805.1 Proteiniphilum sp. | reverse complement strand
TTTCCTCTTTTCCTCTGCAAAGCAACAAAATATTTGCCACATAGAGAAAAAAACTGTATCAATTCTACATATATAAGAAAGCAAAAAGATGTTATAGGACTGTACCCAAGACAGTTAAAAAATAGATGCTTTTTTATTTTGTATTTATGTGGATTTTTTTTATTATCTTTGTACTCAAATTTAGATAATTAGCTTCATGTCTCAGAAAAAAATTTTGTACGTTTCACAGGAAATTTATCCTTATCTCGAAGAAACCCATATCTCAAATACTTCACGTTATCTGCCCCAGGCCATACAGGAGAAGGGAAAAGAGATACGAGCCTTCATGCCCAAATATGGGAATATCAACGAACGCCGCAACCAGCTTCACGAGGTGATCCGTCTCTCAGGAATGAATCTCATTATTGATGACACTGACCATTCCCTCATTATCAAGGTAGCTTCTATCCAATCGGCTCGGATGCAGGTCTATTTCATAGATAACGATGATTTTTTCCAGAACCGCGAAACACTCATCGACGCAGAAGGAGTGGAATATGACGATAACGACGAACGGAGTATTTTCTTCATTCGGGGTGTCATGGAGACCATCAAGAAGTTGCGTTGGGTTCCCGATATCATCCACTGTCACGGATGGTTCAGCGCCTTGGCTCCTCTTTATATCAAAAAAGGATATGCCGACGACCCCTGCTTCAGGAGTGCGAAGGTGATTTATTCACTGTACGACGAGTCTTTCGACAAATCTTTCCAGAGCGGCTTTGCAGAGAAACTCCGGTTCGATGGAATTGGAGATCCCGAAATTGAAAAAGTGAAAGAGAGAGGCGCGATCGATTACTCAAATCTGATGAAATTGGCTATTGATTTCTCCGACGGAGTCATTCAAGGCAGTGAAAAAGTGGATCCAAACATTATCCAATACATTCAGGAAAAAGGAATGGAGTTCCTGCCTTATCACTCCGATTTTGAGAAAAGCGTAGATGAGATCGACGCATTCTATGAGAAAATCGACAGTTAATCCGGCTAAAATCCTTAATGATTTATTTTTTTACCGAGCCTATACACAAATATCTTTAAAAATAAAAAGAAAGCTTTTGGACGGTTTTTATTTGCCACATTTTTTTCAGATATTTGTAGAATATAGGATGCGGTTCAGCAGTCTTTGTGTGCAAGCACCCACGATTGCATTCACCTTTCACTATATTTGCGTCACTGAAAACAAACTATTATACGAATGAAATTCAGGGTTCTGTACAGAATAATTGTCATTGTCGTTGCCGTCCTATTCGCTGTTTCGTGTAACGAAGCACTCGATTCGATAGGATTTACCATTCAACCCAACCAAGATCGTCTTGCGATAGGTATTGACACATTAGAGCTGGAAGCACGTACTGTTCGGATAGATTCCATATTTTCCAAAATACAATATCCGGTATTGGGTGAATATACCGATCCTGTTTTCGGTACTATCAAATCTGAATATATCGGTGAATTCTATATGCCCGAAGGCGCACAATTTCATGAGGGTGCTTCTATCGACTCAGTGAGGGTGCAGCTCGCCTATACTACCATGATGGGAGATTCACTCTCACCAATGGGATTATCGGTATATGAAGTCACTAAATCACTGAAGGGGATAAGCAGCTACTCTCATGTTGATCCTACAGGGTATGTGGACATGTCAGCTCCCTTGGGCACACAAACATTCACCGGCAGGAATTCAACCTACAGGACCGAGACCACCAGTTCTGGAACTTCCGTCAAAGTATATGAAATCAATGTGATGCTTCCCAATGCTTTGGGTGAAAAATTTCTTGCTGAATATAAAAAGGACGGCCATGGCCAATTGGTGAATGTGGATGAGTTTAGAAAATTCTTCCCCGGATTATATTTCACCACCACTTTTGGAAAAAGCACAATTCTCAATATAAGCCTCACTTCTCTGTTGGTACATTATAACTATCTTGACAAGGGGGGTTCATCAACAAACACAGATACTATCCGTACAAGCGCCATGCGGTTAAACATCACACCTGAAGTCACCCAAATCAATCATATCCAGAACAAAAACGAACAGTTATTGGAAGAGAATTCCGATTATACATACGTAAAAAGCCCTGCCGGGGTAATGACGGAAATCACATTTCCTCTTTCGGAGATGGATGAGAAGTTAAAATCACACGCCCTGAACCTGGCTAATTTCACTATATATGCTATGCCCGAGCCGGATGAAGATGCCATGGTAAAGTTAACTCCTCCAGATTATTTGCTATTGATAAATAAAGACTCATTGGCAGGTTTTTTTGAAAACAGAAAACTCATCGACAGGGAAACCAGTTTTATCTCTTCCAGTTTCGATGCTTCTACCTACTCTTATCAGTTCGGGAATATCTCCACAATGATAAACCACTACAATGAGGAGAGAGGGGGAAGTTCTGAAGAATTTGAACTGGTTTATTACCTGATCCCCGTTGACGCGACCTATGTCACTCAACAAAGTAGTTATTACAGTTCCGGGACATCCGTACTGACCGCCATACAACACAAGATGTGGCCGGCAGCAGCACGATTAGATAAACGAAAAGGAAATTTGAAGCTGGATATGATTTTCAGTAATTTATAACACATTTCCATGCCATTAATCCCAATTTATCGGGATCTTCACTTCGTTTCGATTGGCACATTAGTCTCATTGGCACATTGGCACATTAGCACATTGGCATATTGGCACATTGGCATATTGGCACATTGGCACATTGGCACATTAGTCTCATTGGCACATTGGCATATTGGCACATTGGCATATTGGCATATTGGCACATTGGCACATTGGCACATTGGCACATTAGTCTCATTGGCACATTAAAACAGCAACCCCTGCTCCTCTCCTTTTTTTCGTCCCAAATGTCGGTATGCCAGATCGGTCGCTTCCCTTCCCCGCGGGGTACGTTTGATAAATCCCTCTTTGATCAGGAACGGCTCATACACCTCCTCGATAGTACCGGCGTCATCTCCCACAGCCGTGGCAATGGTTGTAATCCCTACCGGGCCCCCTTTGAACTTATCAATGATTGTCAGTAAGATTTTATTATCCACTTCGTCCAGGCCATACTTATCAATATTGAGCGCTTCCAATGCGTAGGATGATATCTGTTTGTCTATTTTCCCGTTTCCTTTTATCTGGGCAAAATCCCGGACACGCCGTAATAGCGCGTTAGCCACACGGGGTGTTCCCCTGCTCCGCGAGGCGATTTCCAATGCGGCCCGGTCATCACAGAAAATCTGTAATAGATCGGCCGATCGGAGGACAATCCCGGTAAGGGTTTCCAGATCGTAATATTCAAGGTGCATATTGATGCCAAAACGCGCTCGTAGCGGGCTGGTCAACAAACCGCTCCGGGTAGTGGCTCCCACAAGCGTAAAAGGATTCAGGTCTATCTGGATGGAGCGTGCACTGGGTCCTTTATCAATCAGGATATCGATCCGGTAATCCTCCATGGCGCTATAAAGATACTCCTCCACTACGGGGGAAAGGCGATGAATTTCGTCGATAAAGAGCACATCATTCTGCTCTAACGAAGTGAGCACGCCGGCCAGGTCACCCGGTTTGTCGAGTACAGGTCCCGATGTCACCCTGAATCCCACACCCAACTCATTGGCTATGATATTCGAAAGGGTTGTCTTGCCCAGTCCGGGAGGGCCATGCAGCAACACATGATCAAGCGATTCACCCCGTAAGCGGGCCGCACTGACAAATATTTTCAGGTTCTCCACAATCTTCCCCTGTCCCTTGAAATCACCAAAGGTCAATGGCCGCAAACTATTTTCAAATTCACGTTCAGTCTCCTTGAAATTGCGGTTACTATGTATATCGAAACTCTCTTCCATCATTATTGATGCAAAAATAGCTATTTATCGGGAGTTTTGGAAATTGCAGCCACATTCCGTTTTAATCCGGAGAATTTAGCCCTTTTCACGGCTGATTTACGAAATATCCGGCGATAATCCTCTTCATCCATCTCTATCAGTTTCCTCAGGTTGAGTGACAAAAACTCATCCGACGGCATCAATTCTTCCGTATTGTGCGGTCTCGCATATCGGTTCCAGGGACAAACTATCTGACAGATATCGCAACCATACACATTATTGCTTAACAAAGGGATTATCTCGGAAGAAATTTCCCACTTATTTTCAATGGTCTGATACGAGATACATTTATTGGCATTGAGATAATGAGGCCGTTCTATGGCTCCGGTAGGACACCCATCCAGACAACGCCGGCATTTTCCACAGTTCATGGAGAGAGGAGCGTCATAATCCAATTCCATATCAATAATAAGTTCGCCGAGGAAAAAATAAGATCCTCTGCCGGGAATGATCAGCAAGCTGTTTTTTCCGACAAACCCTACTCCTGCCTCTGCAGCCCAGAAACGCTCCAATACCGGTGCCGAATCAGAAAAATAACGGCCTGTAACATCTGGATACCGGGATTTTATAAAATCAAACAGTTGGTGTAACTTTCCGCGGACCACCTCGTGGTAATCTTTCCCATAAGCATAGTAGGCAAACTGCGGCACCTCATCGGGAAGTTTCTCATGGGGATAGTAGTTCAACGCCACAGAAATAATGGATTTGGCTCCTTCCACTAACAAGCGGGGGTCGAGCCTCTTGTCGACATTCCGGGCCATATATTCCATGCCGGCATTGCCATTCTCCGCCAGCCATTGCATATAACGCTCCTCCTGCCCGCTATCGGTAGCACGGCAGATACCGCAGGCATCGAAACCCAGCGACAAGGCATGTTGTTTGATCTCTTCGGAAAACGTCATATTGAATTTTCGATAGTCATACCCTTGCAACTAAAGCATTCGTCTGACGATATTTTGTGACCCATTACAACTCTTGCTCACTAAAAGAGTAGAACTCGCTTCGCTCAAACAGCTACTCTTTTTACGCTCACTTCAAGTTATGGGTCCCCACAAAATATCTAAAGGACTCCGCTTTAGTTCCAATAACATGACTTACAAACATTAATTATACAAGCGCAAAATCAAGCTGCTTCCTGTCGAGATTGGCTCTCGCTACCTGAATGGAAACCGGTTGTCCAAGACGATATTCCCTCTTGGTACGTCGGCCGACCAACCGGAAATTCTTCTCATCCAGCTCATAAAAATCGTCATCCAGCTCACGGATAGGAATCATCCCTTCACACTTGTTCTCATTGATCTCCACATAAATTCCCCACTCGGTCACGCCTGAGACCACACCATCATATACTTTACCGATCTTATCGGCCATAAATTCCACCTGCTTGTATTTGATAGAATCCCGTTCGGCGTTGGCAGCCACCTGCTCCATCTGTGAACAGTGTTTGCACTCTTCTTCCAACGCTCCCTGATCCACACTCTGTCCCCCATCTAAATAACGTTCCAACAGACGGTGCACCATCATATCGGGATACCTACGGATGGGTGATGTGAAATGGGTATAGTAATCGAATGCCAGACCATAATGTCCTACATTCTTGGTGGAGTAGACCGCTTTCGACATCGTACGGATCGCAATGGTTTCGATGAGGTTTTCCTCGGGGCGCCCCTGCACTTTATCCAACAGCGAATTAATACTTTTCGCCACCTCCACTTTCGAGCCGTCGGATTTTATCTTATGTCCGAAGCGAAGGATAAATGTGTTGAATGTATCCAGTTTTTCGGGATCGGGCACATCATGGATACGATAGACAAAAGTCTTGGGTTTCTTCCCTTTAGCCACTATGCCGATAGACTCGGCCACATTCTTGTTGGCCAGCAGCATAAATTCCTCAATCAGATGATTGGCCTCCTTCGACTCCTTGAAATAAACCCCCAGTGGCTTTCCTTTCTCATCAAGATTGAATTTCACTTCATACCGTTCAAAGTTGATCGCACCATTGGCGAATCTCCTTTCCCGCAGTTGTTTGGCAAGATGATGCAGTTGCAGTATCTCAGCGGAGAAATCTCCTTTCCCGGTCTCGATTACCGCCTGTGCATCCTCATAAGTCAATCGGCTATCCGACTTGATCACGCTCCGCACGATACGCGATTTTTGTATCTCCGCCTTCTCGTTTAAGGTAAAAATAACCGAAAAACAGAGTTTCTCCTCATTGGGACGCAATGAACATATCCCGTTGCTCAATCGCTCCGGCAGCATGGGGATTGTCCGGTCGACAAGATAGATGGAGGTCGCCCGTTCTTCCGCTTCCCGGTCAATCAAGTCTCCCGGTTTCACATAATGGGTCACATCGGCGATATGCACCCCCACCTCCCATTGTGTGGATGAGAGCTGGCGTAAGGAAAGAGCATCATCAAAATCTTTGGCATCTTTCGGGTCGATGGTGATGGTAAATATATCACGGAAGTCTTCTCGTCTGGCAATCTCTGCCTTATCTATCTCTTCCGGGATCATATCGGCAAATTTCTCCACCTTTTCGGGATAG